>JAXGSX010000283.1:0-4636 GCA_040775225.1 Kiritimatiellia bacterium
CGGGTCGTGCGCCTGGATGCCGACGGAGGCGCCCAGGGCGGCGGTGGCCAGGATCGAGCCGCAGTAGGATTCGTATAGGTCGGCGCCCATGCCGGCCACATCGCCGACGTTATCGCCGACGTTATCGGCAATCGTGGCGGGATTGCGCGGATCGTCCTCGGGGATGCCCGCTTCCACCTTGCCCACGAGGTCGGCGCCGACGTCGGCCGCCTTGGTGTAAATGCCGCCGCCGACGCGCGCAAATAACGCCTGGGTGGAGGCGCCCATGCCGAAGGTCAGCATGGTGGTGGTGATATGCACCAGTTTTTCATCCACGGTGCAGCCCGCATGCACCAGCTCCAGGCCGAGGAAATGGAGGCCGTTGGCCATGTGGGCCGGGGTGAAGACCAGTTTATCGAGGATCAGGTACCACAGGCAGATATCCAGCAGGCCAAAGCCGACCACGACCAACCCCATGACGGCGCCGGAGCGGAAGGCCACCTGCAAGCCGCGGTTGAGGCCTTCCTGGGCGCCCTGCGCGGTGCGCGAAGATGCATGGGTGGCGGTTTTCATTCCCAGGAACCCGCACAAGCCGGAGAAAAACCCGCCCGTCAGAAAGGCAACCGGCACAAACGGGTTCTGGATTCCGATTTTGGCCAGGATGAAAAACACCGCCACCAGGGCCACGAACACCCAGATCACGACCTTGTACTGACGGAAAAGATAGGCCATGGCGCCTTCGCGCACGTACCCGGCAATTTCCACCATCCGCGCGTTGCCGGGATTGGCAGCCATCATCAACCGGTAAAAATACACCGCGAACACCAGGGCAATCACCGCGGTCACCGGCGCCAGCCACCAAATGCCCGGGGTTAAATTCATGTTCGCTTCGCCGGCCGCCGCCCAGGGCGCCGCCGCCAACAATAATCCAGCCGCCATCCAGCCTGCCCAAGCATTTTTCATCATCATCCCTTTGCCTTGACGCCGCCGCCGTTTGTGTTCAATCGAACACAAAAAACATTGGCAAATAAAAAAACGGCCATTATCATACCTGGTTATCGGGGAAGGTCAATTAATTTCGGCGCCCGGGCCGGGACCGGGACGATTAACATAAACCGGCATTAACGGTCACACAGCTGCAAAAACATGCGCCATCAAAAGGTCATAGACTGGGAAAAACGCCTGCAGGCGGCCTTCGAGCGTGTGGACGAACGGCTGGAAGCCAAATACGGGAAACTCTTTCCCCGTCACCCGGCGCGCCCGGTCCACGGCGCCGCCTCCCGGCGCGAACACGACGGTTTGTTCAACCTGGGGGCGGACTTTTCCGCCGGGTTCGGCTCGCGCCATGGGCCGAGCTACGCCGTGGAAATCCGGATCATGACCCTGGCGGATGTTCCCGCGGATGTCCGGCGCCGGATTGAGCGCGAAGCCATTGCCATGCTGCGGGAAGAATTGCCGAAGAATTTTCCGGACAACAACTTGCAGGTGGTGCGCGACGGCAATATTTACCGCATTACCGGCGACCTGAGCCTGGGCCGGGCCTGACCGTTTAACAGCCGTCTTCGACTTCCGGCGCGGTCTTGCGCAACGGCTGGCGGGCATTGGCGGCGTCGGATTGCTGCGCGACATTCAACAGCACCGCTACCGCCGCCAGCGACATCACCAGGCTCGATCCGCCGAAACTGATGAACGGCAGCGTCAGTCCTTTGGTTGGCAGGCACCCCGTCACGACGCCGATGTTGAACATGGCCTGCGCCGTGATCAACATGGTCAACCCGAACGCCAGCAGCCGGCCGAACAAGTCCGGCGCCTTGAAACCGATGCGCAATCCGCATCCGCAGATGCCGGCGAACAGCAGCACCACGCCCAGGGTGGCCGGCAAGCCCAATTCTTCGCCGATAATGGCGAAGATGAAGTCCGTGTGCGCCTCGGGCAGGTAGAAATGCTTCTGCACGCTGGCGCCCAAGCCCACGCCCCGCCAGCCGCCGGCCACAAAGGCATTGATGGCATTAATCAACTGGAAGGAATAGGTCTGGGCATATTTCTCCGGGTCCAGAAATGCCAGCACCCGGCTGCGCCGGACTTCATTGTGCATGACGGCAACGCAAAACAGCGTGAAACCGGAACCGGCAAAAAGCAGCAAGTAGCTCAAGCGCGCGCCGCCGGCAAACATGATCGCCATGCCCACCAATCCGCAGAGCATGGTGGTACCGAAATCCGGCTCAATGAAAATCAAGCCGGCAATCAATCCCAGCATCGCCATGGGCGCCAGCACGCCCCGGCCGAATTCCCGGGAACGCATCCGCTCGCGCGCCATCCACCATGCCAATGCAACCACCATGGCGAACTTGGCCAGTTCGGAAGGCTGAATCTGCATCGGACCCAGGCGCAACCACCGGCGGCTGCCGCCAACCTTCGCGCCGATGCCGGGCACCAGCACCAGCACCAGCAGGATGGCGCTGACGATAAACAGGGGAACCGCCAGGTTGCGCCACCAATGATAGTCAAGCCGGTAGATGACGCAGGCGGCCAGCGCGGCTACAGCCAGCCAGAGCAGCTGGCGATGGACGAAAAACATGGGATCGCCGCACAACTCGATGGCCTTGACACCGCTGGCGCTGGCCAGCATTACCAGGCCAAAGGCCGTCAATACGGCAACGAACAGCAACAGCAGAGTAGTAACACGCACATCACGCTTCGCTTGTCGTCAGGGAATGCGCAAGCGCTGGCCAACCTGAACCTTGGCTTCCGGCAGGTTGTTCAATTTAACAATGTCGTTTACCGACACCACGTACAAACGCGCAATGTATTCCAAATCCTCGTTGGGCTGAACCACGTGGATGATTTCCTGGCCGACCGCGGGCGCGCCGGCTTCGGGACCGGCAACCGGAGCTTCCGGCGGCACGGCGGCGGCGGCGGGCGCGGTCTCCACCGGCATGGCCGGTGGAAGTTCCGCGGGCGCGGGCGCCGCGGACTCGGTTGGCGCGGGCAAAGCAGCGGGGTCAGCAGGCGCCGCCGGAGTTTCATCCGCCGCCGGGGCCCGGCCGGCAACAACCAGTTTCTGCCCAACCTTGATCAAGTCCCCGTCCAGTTTGTTCAATTCACGCAGAACGGCAACCTTGGTTTGGAACCGGTGAGCTATGCCGCTGAGGGTATCGCCCGCCTGCACAATGTATTCATTCGGGCCGGCCGGCGCAGTCGTTTTGGCGGGGGCCGCCGGCTTGGCCTTGGGTTTCGCCGGTTCATGCAGGGTTACGCCCGGCTTCGCCGGTATAATCAATTTCTGGCCTATGTGAATCTTGTTGGGATCGCTGATTTTGTTCAAGTCCATAACCTGCTTGACGGATACTTTATGGCGCGCGGCAATTTTCGAAAGCGCATCGCCGGACTTGACCACATATTCGACCGTTTCCACCGGCGCGGCCGGGGCCGGCGCCGGGCGCCTGACAACCGGCTTGGGGGGCGGCGGCAATTCCTCGGGTGGAATCGCCGGTTGATCCACCACCGGGGCCGGCATGACGGGCGGCGGCGGCACGGACGCATCCCTGGTGGTGCCGCAACCCTGGATGAAAAACAGCGATCCGATTGCAGCCACGTGCAACATCACGACAATTACCACCAAGACCGGCGTTTTCATTCGCTGACTCCTTTTTGCTGAAACAAACAACCAGCATTAAAAAACTGGAAGCCCTCACCCCCGCAAAACAATCGCTGCATGCCCGCGGGACTATCTCCGCTTCTTTTTTGGAAATATCGCCTTGGCATCCTCAATTGTCAAGCATTTTTTACCGGGGCATGGAGATATATCGGCCGCACCGGCTCCGTGGCAACGGCATCGGCCAAACGCATTGCCGCCACCCGCGCCAGCGCGGCGGCCGCCGGGTAAACGGCGGAATCTATCAATTCCGCGTCCGCTGGAACCACGCCCTGCAGGTAAGCGCCAATGCGCGGCCAATCGGAAGTCGCTGCCACCAGGCCGGGTTGCCAGGGCAAATCCGCGGGCGCGCATAATTCCCACCCGGACTCCGCCGCCAGCGGCGCCAGGCCGCGGGAACGAAACACGCGATACCATAAATGCCCGCGGCGGGCGTCGCCTACCACCATGATCGGGCGGCCATTGTACCGCGGCGCCAACTGCCACGCCAGCGCTTCGGCGCTGCTCAGGGCATACAGCCGCTGGCGGCCGGGCAGAGCGCATGCCGCAACCAGCGCAATGGCGCTGCGCAGCCCGCTGTAAGCGCCCGGCCCCACCCCCACCACAAAATAATCCACCTGGGCCAGGTTCAAGACCCCCGCCGTCTGCAACGCGGTCAATTCCCGCGCCAGGGCCTGGTTGGCGCCGGCAACGTCATCCCAGGAGCGCTCCGCGGTCAAGGCCGTGCCCCGCATGACCGCCAGGCTGCCGCGGGAAGTTGATTGATCTACCGCCAAGTACAACATTGCATTTTCCCCTTATTCGGGCATTATACCCGATGCCGCCAGCCGCCGCAACCATGTAAATCGGCCGGCGGTTATGATGGGCGTCAGACAAATTTGTTGATGTAGTCACTCCGAACACCGAACGCTGAACACTTTCCTCCGCCATGATTCCCGTTCCTACTAAAGCCGTCATCCTGGCTGCCGGACTCGGCACGCGCATGCGCCCGCTGAGCTTCGA
>JAXGSX010000284.1:0-4631 GCA_040775225.1 Kiritimatiellia bacterium
CCGAAATCATTCCACGCCAGATCGTTTAACTTGGCATCCGCCAGATCCAGCAATGCCAGGGCGCGCTCGGCATCGTTGCGCGCCAAGGGCAGGGCCGTCTGCAAAACGGCGCGGATTTCCTCGAAATCAATGGCATTCCCGGCCAGCAGCCGGGACCGGCCCTGCGACGACTGCAGCACTTTTTCAGCCTGCGCATAGACCGACCGGAAGTCGCCGGGCGCCGCCACGGCGGCTTGCAGGGCCGCCTGCACTTCCCGTTCGCCACCGGCGGCAATGGAAAACCCGCCGCCGCCGGCAATCACCGCCACGGCCAGGACATGCTCGCCCGCCGTCAGGTCCACGGCAAAAACGTGGTTGGTGATGAAAACCGGCGATTTTTGATTCCCTTCGGGAATGGTGTTGAAGACCGGCCGGCCATCCACCCACCAGTGCA
Organism: Kiritimatiellia bacterium; assembly: GCA_040775225.1. GTDB lineage: Bacteria > Verrucomicrobiota > Kiritimatiellia > JAAZAB01 > JAAZAB01 > JAXGPF01. Next base: position 434 of record JAXGSX010000284.1, read on the forward strand.
TCCACCAATTGGCGCCTGCATGAATTTTGTATGCGCCGGACTGGCCGACCTTGACCGGCGCCGCCAGGTACACGGTCGCGCCGCGTTTGGCTCCTGCGAATATTTCCGCCAGATCAATCACTGCGCCGTCGGAAAGTTTGACCGAACGCTTCGGGAAATCCACTCCTCCGATCCGCAGCTCAGCCGGAATCTTTTCAAGCTGCCGGCCGGGGAGCAGGTGGTCCACGGATGGCAGCCCGCCGGGCGACAGCATGCCCCCGGCCGGCGGCACGGGGCCGAACGCGGCCCATTCGACCGGCCAATCCAACTCGGCGGCAATGCCATGGAACGCACAAAGCAGCAGGAATATTCCGCCAATCGCAGCCCGGACATTTTTTTGAGCCATAATTATCCCCCTATTACCGGCCGATTACCCTGTGCTCAGGCCAATCCCGTCAACCTGTCAAAATCACCGCACACCGATCAGAGTCCCGCGCGATATGTATTCGTAACAACCCATATCCGCCAGGCGGCTGAACCGGTCCCGCCGCGGCAACCCGTCCAAATCCGCCGCCTCGGCCATCCACGGCAGGTTTGTGCCGGCATTGATGCAGGTCGAGCCGTCCGCCAAGCGGTAATTTTCCGCATCCGGATTTCTGAACCGCGGATCGCCGCCGATATTGCCCTGCGCCGGGTTGGTTATGCCCGGGGTGCAGCAATTCCAGAAGGAATTGGATGCCGAAGCGTATTGCAGGTAAATATCATCCCCGGCCGACACAGCCGTGTTGGAAACAATGATGCAATTCACAACATTATTCGTACCGATCAGGCTCAGTCCGCCGCCGGAGTTCGCGGCATGGTTAAAAGCTATCGTGCAGGATTCATTGGTCACATAACCGACGCTGGCGCGCACACCACCGCCGTGATTATTTGCAGAGTTGCTGACGATCAGATTGTTGCGCAAGAGAACTCCGCCGTAATCCAAAGCGCGTACGCCGCCGCCGTCGGAGGCGGCGGTATTATGGGTGATGCGGCAGAATTGCACCGTATCGTTCCCGTGCTCGCTCGCCAAATGAACGCCGCCGCCGTTATCCGAGGAAATATTGCTGACGATTGCGCAATGGGTGACAAGATTGTTGGTGACATAGGTATAATAAGTGGCAATCCCGCCGCCGGTGCCGGCGCTGTTGGCCTGAATCAGGCAACCGGTGACGATATTATCCCGGCCGTTGATCAGGATGCCCCCGCCGCGAGAGGCGGAATTGTTGGCAAACGTGCAATTGGCAATGGTGTTGGAATGCCCGTAGGCCTTCGGATCCACCCATATGTGCAGGCCGCCGCCGGTATTGTTGGAAAACATGCAATCGGTGACCAGGGCATTGCGGGAACTCATTTGCAGGCCCAGGATGGCATTGTCGTACACCCGGCAATTGGTAAATATTCCCGGGTCCGCGCACGCGTAGATCAGGACCGTGCGTTGCGCGGAAGCATGGCCGCTGAAATCGCAATCGTCAACCAGCGCCGGCGTCGCAAGGCCGTTCAACGACAAGGCCGCCCCGTATGGTCCGGCATTGTTTGTGAAAACGCATTTGCGCATCAGTACCGGCCCGCGCACCGCGACCCCGCCGACGCCGCGGTAAGTGTCGGCGTTGTCCACAATCTCGCTCTCCAGGATGGCGCCGCCATAGCGCATGAAAATGCCCCCGCCGCCTTCGTAATAGGCGTCGCTGCGGGAGGAGGATATGTTCCCCTGTACCCGGCAATGCGTCACGGTGCCGCTGTTCAGCAAGTATATCCCGCCGCCGGCATTGGAGGCGGTGTTGCCGGCGAAGACGCAGTTGGAAACCAGGCCCTGCCATAGATATGCGCCGCCGCCGTTGGTCACGGCAAACCACTTGGTGACCGTCACCGCTTCGAGCATCGCATCGGCGTGGTTGATGTAAAACAGGCGGTTGGTGAAATCGGGATACCCGCCGTCAATGATCGTGTCGGCCGGGTTGCCGCTGCTGCCCCGGATGGTCACACCCTTGGTTACGGTAACCATGCTGATGCCTCCCGCAAAAGCGTGCTGGGATATTGAATCGACTCCGGTGCCGTCGGCTTGATGCGTGCCGTTGGTCAGCAGCACCACATCGCCGTCCGATGCCTGCGCCACGCCATTGCTGATGGTTTTGAACGCCTCGGCCCAACTGCCGCCCGAATTGCCGTCATTCCCGCCAGGCGACACGAACCAGGTGTCCGGATAAGCGGCGGACACGGCAAACACGCCGAGCGTTAAAGCCATCCAATTTTTAGTTTTACGCATAGTTTCCTCCCCTTTTTGCATGGATTCACCGTTTCCGTTGTTTGCTTCCAATCAAACGCATGACATTGCCGCCGATGATTTTTTTAATGGCGTCATCCTTCAACCCGCGCTGCACCAGGCCGGCCGTGAATATCGGCCAGTTAACCAGTTCCATGGTTTTCAAGTATTCCGGTTTTTCCGCCTGGTCGCCGCAGCCGAATTCGAACCCGGACTCAAAGGGCGGCGGATTGGCGCCCTTGAAAAACTTCGACGGCCGCGGGTATTTACGCGCCTCGCTCCGTGCTTCCGGCCCCGTAAAATTACGATCCGTGCCAATGGCCACATGGTCGGCGCCGATTTTCCTGACGGCATAAACCACATGCTCCAGCATGGCCGAAATATCGCGGCGGCCGCCCAGAAACGGCGGGATGCAGCAAATGCCGACATACCCGCCGCCGGCGGCGATGGCTTTCAGCACCCGGTCAGGCTTGCCGCGCGGATGTGCGTGTAATCCGCAGCAGGCGGTATGGCTGGCCACTATCGGCGCATTGGAAACGCGCGCCGCATCCTCGCTGGTGCGCCAGCCACAATGGGCCACATCCGCAATGATGCCAAGTTCGTTCATCCGGCGCAGGATTTTCCGGCCGAAATCGCTCAAGCCGCCGTCAGACCGTTCGTAACAGCCGCCGCCCAGCATGTTTTGCCGGTTATACGTCAGGTGCATCATCCGCACGCCAAGATTCCGGCATAATTCCAGATGGCGCAATTCGCCGGATACGGATTTGAATTCGTACGCCAGCGGCACATGGTTCAGGGAGAAAAAGAGGTTCAGGGGTTCACGGTTCTGAGGTTCACGGTTCAGCGGTTCACGGTTCAGCGTATAAACATCCGGCAATGCGCGAACCAATGTCTCGAAATACGCCAGGCGCGTGAATTGATCCGGGCCGACCGCCATGCCATCATATTCAACATTCTGGAAGAACCCGGTCAGTCCGCTGGCGCGCAATACCAACCGCAATCGTTCCTGCCTGCCGGGGGCCAGCCATCCCAGGTGTGACATCCGGGCGGTCAGGGAGCGGATTTCCGGGGCGGACGCGCCCTGCAACATGGCTTGTTTGAGTTTAAGGCCGTCCACGGGCGCGTGGAATCCCAGGCAGAATGCGTCAAACACCATGGAATTTGCATGCAATTCCAAACCGTGTTCAAGATCCTTGCGCGATATGTTCAGGGCCTTGATCGCCGCCTGGCGGCAAGCCCGGATATATTTTTCGCACAAGGCTTTTTTTCGCGGCATGGGATGGCGTTTCATTGCATATCCTCAGGAAGCCGGTTTCCGGCGGATTTCCGGAATCTCGCGCAAGCCCCGGGCATTGTGCGTGAAACGCCCGGGAATATACCGGCAGGCATCCACATAACGCAGGACTTCTTCAAACATGGTCAACCCGACATCCAGGATTTCATCGAAAGTGTATGGCGCGCGCTGCAATCCATGCGGGAATTCGAAGGCCAGCGGCAGGGCGCCGGAGGCATGGTGCAAAGCCGTGGGCAAATTAAAATAGCCATGCTCGCCCGGCCCGGCGACCGGCGGCGCTGCCGGACGCAAGCCTTCGCGCCGGTGGCGCTCGCCCACGAGCGCGCGGATTTGCGCCTGGTGATACTGGCAGCGCTGCGGCACAAAGGCGTTGGGCGCGGCAATCCACGGCCCCGGGCCGTGCGTATGCAGCACCATGACGCAGTCAGGCGTCTCGGCGCGCGCCAGGTCCAGCAAGGCGGCGGTTTCCGGCGCCAGGCGCGCCGACATGAATTCGTCCAGATCAATATTGACGCCGGCATCATTAAAATAGCCGCCTAAAAAATCCACCCAATCCGGCGACACGGGCGTATGGCGCAAAAACCATTCCCACGACGGCTGGACGCGCTTGTCGCGCGGCTGCC
>JAXGSX010000285.1:0-4628 GCA_040775225.1 Kiritimatiellia bacterium
AATGTCGGCATCCCGGATGTCCTGCAGGTCGAATTCCACCACCTCATTGGCGCTGTCCACCGCCCGATCGGTGAAATTCCGGCGGAGCGGGTCCAGCAGCACGTATCGCCGGCCTAACAGGCGCGCCGCCGTCTGACGCCAGCGCCGCGCCGAGCCCGCATGCTCATCCATGATCGGCCCGCACAGATAAATTTTTTTACCCAACTTCATGGCATACGTTCCGGATGAATTCCGGATTCCCTTGCCTTACCCGGACTGTAAATATATCATCCGCGGGAAAGCATGACAACCTTTTCCTTTAAAACCATCGGGTGCCGGCTGAACCAGGCGGAAACCGCCGCCATGCGCGCCCTGGTGGCCGATGCCGGCGGACGCATAGTCGAATTCGGCGAGCCATGCGATATTTGCGTCATCCACGGATGCGTCGTCACCGCCCGCGCCGAAAAAAACACCTGGCGGCTGGCGCGCGCCGCCCGGCTTGCCGGTCGGGCCGCGCAAGTGGCGGTTGCCGGCTGCCCGGCCGAACTGGCCGTCCGCCAGGGGCGCCCGGCCGGCGCCGTGCGGCTGATCCGCCAGGCCGACAAACTCGATGCCGCCCGGCTGTGGCAGGCATTGGGGCTGCCGGCAGGCAGGGATGCCGAACACCGTTCGGCCGCTACAGGGATGCCGGATGCCGAACACCGTTCGGCCGCTACAGGGATGCCGCCGGACACCCGCGCTCTGGTGCATGTGCAGGATGCAGGTAGAGCGAAATCTCCGAGCGAGCTGCAGAACGGCTCCGTCGGAGACGTCGCCCTACCTCCAGCAGATTCCCCAGGTAGGGCGCGCAGTCCCTTGCGCGCCGTCCGGGGCACCCGCGCTCTGGTGCGCGCGCAGGATGGCTGCGATTTCCGCTGCGCCTACTGCATTGTTCCGTTTACCCGCGGCGCGCCGCGCAGCCGCCCCTTGCCGGAAATCACGGACGAAATCCGGCGCCTGGCGGAATCCGGCTGCCGGGAAATCGTGCTGACCGGCGCCAATCTCGGCTGCTACGCCTGGCAAGGCCTGCGCCTGAAGCATCTGCTGGAAGCAATCGCGCGGCAGACCGGAATCCGGCGTTTGCGGTTAAGCTCGATAGAATTATCCACGGCCGAACGGGAAGTGATTGACTGCATGGCCGACAACCCGGTGATCTGCCGTTTTCTGCATCTCCCGTTGCAAAGCGGATCGGATGCCGTGTTGCGCGCCATGCGCCGGCGTTACGACCGGAGGCGTTACATGGCCGCGGTGGAATACGCGCAGCGCAAACTCGGCGCATTCGGATTAGGCGCGGATGTGATCGCGGGGTTCCCCGGGGAAACCGACGCCGACTTCGAGGATACCATGCGCCTGGTCCGCGACTTGCCTTTCAGCAACCTGCATGTTTTTGTTTACAGTCCCCGCCCGGGCACACCCGCCGCCGCCATGCCGGATCAGGTTCCCGCGCCGGTCAAGCAGGCGCGCGCCGCCCGCCTGCGCGATCTGGGCGGCGCCCAGCGCGCGGCTTTCGCCCGGGAATGGGTGGGCCGGCCGGTGGAAGTGCTGACGGAACATACGCCGCCGGACAGCCCCGAGGCCGCCGGCTGGACCGGCGAATACCTTTACGCGCGCATTCCGCCCGGCCTGGCGGGCAAGCTTCCGCCCAACCGCATTGTCAAATGCAAGCCGCGCGGCGCGGTTGGAGGGATTCTGCTGGATTGCGAAATTCTCCCGGCTTGACGCGGCCGGCGCAAGCGCCTATATTTGAAACTCATGCAAGCCAGCCTGGATCAACCGAACGAAATGCGCGCGACCGCCGCCGGCGCCCGGCGGATTGTCGTTAAAATCGGCAGCCGCGTCCTGATGCAGGATGCCGGCCGGCCGAACGCGCGCCGCATCCGCGGCCTGATCCGATCCATGGCCCGTCTGCAACACGCCGGACGCGAACTGATTTTCGTTACGTCCGGCGCCATCGGCGCGGGCATGGCGGCGCTGGGGCTGGACCGGCGTCCCGGCCAGTTGCCGGAATTGCAAATGGCCGCCGCCATCGGCCAAAGCCGGTTGATGACGCGTTATGGACGCCTGTTCGGGCTGGAAAACTGCCTGATCGGACAAGTGCTGTTGACGCATGACGACTTGAAACAAAGGGTGCGTCACCTCAATGCGCGCAACACCATGCTGACCATGCTGCGCGCGGGCGTCATTCCGGTGGTGAACGAAAACGACGTGGTGGCCGTGGATGAAATCCGCTTCGGCGACAACGATTTGCTGGCTTCGCTGGTGGTGCACCTGATCGGCGCAGACCTGCTGATCCTCCTGACCGCCACCGACGGTTTGCGCGAGTTTTTCCCCTCCGGGCGCTCCCGCCGCATACCCGTGGTCCCGGCCATCACCCGCGAAATCACCGCCCTGGCCCGGGGCAAGGGCGGGGAATTGTCCAGCGGCGGCATGGCCAGCAAACTCGAGTCCGCCCGCGCCGTGGCGCGCACGGGCGCCATGGTGGTCATTGCCGACGGCCGCAAGGCCGGCATTCTGGAAGACATCATGGCGGGGCGCGATACGGGCACATTAATCCTCCCCGCCGGCGCCGCCGGCGCCGACAACCTTAACCACCGCAAACGCTGGATTGCCTTTTTCCACAAACCGCAGGGCGCGCTGACGATTGACGAAGGCGCCTGCCGGGCGGTGGCGCGCCGCGGGTGCAGTCTGCTGCCGATCGGCGTCAAGGCCGTGGAAGGCGAATTTTCCGCCGGCGCGGCGGTGGATGTGAGCGGCCCGGACGGGAAAATTATCGCTCGCGGTCTGGTGTCCTATTCCAGCCATGACCTGCGGCGGATCATGGGCCGGCATTCCGATGCCGTGGCGCAGTTGCTCGGCGCGGCGCATTACGAGGAAGTCATTCACCGCGACAACCTGGCGCTGCTGGACTGAATTACAGCCGGCGCCGGTATTCGGCCCAATATTCCCGGATGGCCCGGTAATCATCCTCCGTCATGGCGCGAAACCGCGGCAGACAGAAATCGCGGCGCTCGAGCAGATATTCGGCCTGGTAGAGGCACGGCACGGTGTCCGGCGGCGTGCCGCGCAATACCTCGGACATGTCCAGGGCCAGGTTGAACCGCAGGCTGCCGTCGCTGTCAATCGCCACCTCCGGCATGACCTGGCGCTGCAGCCGCGCCCGGAAGGCATTGGCCGAAAGCGGATCGCCGCGCACGGTGTAAAGGTCGCCGGTGCGCGCCAGATCGCACAAATCGGCGAAATACGGGAACCCGGTGAATTGTCCGATGGCGCAATCCGGCTTGACCGCGTGGGCTTCGCGGTAAAACAATTCCAGCAGGCAGCGCGCAAGTTCAAATCCGCAGGCGCCGCCGCGGGTGCGCAGGCCGGGTCCGGCGGGCGTGCCGGTCATGCCGTCAATTTTGATCCCATCGGCATTGTAACAGCCCGGCGCATCGGAAAACAGGCGGCGCATGATCCTGCGCGCGCGCGCCTGGTAGGCGGGATTGGTCGGGTCCACCGCCGGACGCGTGCCGCCCTGCACGCACTCCTCATCCGGCACCCCGTCCCGGTCCCAGCCCTGGTACCACAGGATGGTCCGGATCCCGCGCCCGTGCAATTCATCCACCAAGCCCCGCAAATCCGGGAACTTGCGCGGATCGGCTTCCGGGTCGCCGCAGAGCGTCTGCCACTTGGCGTCAATGATGACCGTGCCGGGAATGATGCCCTGGCGCTCCAGCGCCGCCAGCCAGCGGAGGCAATTTGATTGAGTGCAATGGTCGAACATCGGCGTAGCGCTCTCGGTATCCTGGAAACTCAGGCTGGTGCCGGCGGTGTGTCGCAAGGTCAGCGCCACCTGTTCATGCCACGTGCAGAAAACCGGCTGCCGGGTCCAGCGCGGGGGCGGCATGCGCCGCGGAATTGTGCCGCCGTATTCCTCCAGTTTCCGCAGGTAAGCCGCCACGCCTTCCCAGGCGCCGGCGGCGAAGCCCAGCCACAGGCGCGGACTGCGCCAGACGCCATCCACGCGGCGCTGGCCCTGGTAGGACAGCGAAAGCGACTGGGTGCCGATGATCGGTTCCGGCGCGGCGGCGACCCGGGCATTGGCGTGGTTGATTTCCAGCTTGTAAAAATCGTATTCGCCCGGCCGCGCCAGGATGCCCGCGGCCAGCGCCGGACCCCGGTCGTCATTGTGGAAAACAAAACACAACGGCGCGCCATGCAGACCGCAGCCGCGCACGCTGCGCAGGACCTCCGGATCGTTGCCCGCGCCGATGCAGACATAATCGGCGGCATGAAACACATTCTTTTCGAGAAAATTCGGCATGGGGGAAAACACCCGGGTGAAGCCGGGGATGGATGCCAGTTCGCGCGTCCCGTAGGTGCCGCGGGAGTAATACACCCGGTCCAACTCGCCCTGCCCTTCCACCTCGATCCAGTACTCCAGGGCGCCGCCGAGCGCGCGGTAATGGTGGGTCTTGCGCTTCCAGAGCGAGGATGGCACGGCCAGCGCCAGGTGCATGGCATCCCCTTCCCGCGCGCAGCTTGTCACAGTCGGGGCGCCGGTCGTAATATCGGGCCCGGCGACCGTGTCCACGGCGCTCAGGAGGCACAACCCGTAATACAAGGCCGGA
>JAXGSX010000286.1:0-4599 GCA_040775225.1 Kiritimatiellia bacterium
CATGCGTGTCTGGGGCGACATGCGTGTCTGGGGCGACATGCGTGTCTGGGGCGACATGCGTGTCTGGGGCGACATGCGTGTCTGGGGCGACATGCGTGTCTAGGGCGACATGCGTGTCTGGGGCGACATGCGTGTCGCCCCTACGGATACGGCGGGATGCCGCGGCTTTGAATGCTCCTATGACATGGCCCAATTCGGATTGCCCCTTTTCGATGCGGATCAATCCATGGAAATGATCCGGCATCACCACGAATTCGCCGGGAAACACATCATCCCGGATTTCGCCACAACGCCGCCATTCCTCCGCAATGATCTGTACGGGCGACACGCATGTCGCCCCAGATGGCGGGATGCGTCCCGCCCCTACAGATGGCGGGATGCGTCCCGCCCCTACGGCGGACAACGTGCCAAACGGACATCCCGCGGCCCATGCAATGAATTCCCGATGCGCGCAGATCGTCACGAAATACACCCCGCCTCCGGCATAATCATGCCCCTTCAGTCGGATGCTCCTGCGATGATGCAACGCCGGATCATAGGTCATGCCACAACCTCCGGCGCCGGGAATAGCTGCTGCATGAGCCCTTGCTTGTGCGTCTTGAGGGACTCGATCTTGTCGCTTTGTGCAGCGATCAGGTCGTCGAGGGAGGAGAGGCAGGAGGCGATGCGGTGTTGTTCCTGAACTGACGGCAGCATGACAGGCATTTCGGTGATCATGGCCATTCTGACGGAATCTACCGAGTTTTTTGCGCTCATCCTCATAACCCGTTCTCTGAAGTGCTCAGAGAGATAGAGGTAGAAAAATAGGCCATTAACGTCCACGTCGAAGTCGTAAATGCAGTACACCCGCTGATGAAAATCAAACTTGCCTTTTATGTAGTGATAGTTCTTGCCAACTCCCACGCCGTCTCCGGAGGTCAGCACGGCCTCACCATTATACGAGTAGGTGTTTAAGCTCCTCGAACTTCTGCCGGAAGTTGCGCTCGAGCGCGGCGCGGTCGCGGATGTCGGGGCGATGGGTGTATTTTAAATTGCGCAACTTCTCGATGAACTCTTCCTCGATGTCGCGCTCTCTGACGACACAAGTGTCGGGCGGCGGGGCGTGGTATGTGCTTTTGGCGGATGTGGGCATAGCGGGTCTGGTAACGTTATTCAGGCGAGCCAATTTCAAAACTAACGTTTTGAAAGAATTCGGAATTCAGCAGTCAGAATTCAGAATAAAAGCAAAAAATTTATGGTTAAGGTGTTATATAGTTTTTTAATTCTGACTACTGAATACTGGCTACTGAATACTGCTTTCAAAAGCTGACTTTTGAAAGCAACTCAGGCATGTTGAAATTAGAAATAAAGGTTCTGCCGGAACAGCCGTTACTGGATCGAAAAATTCATGGAAAGAATTTAACGCAATCGAGCTGGTTTGACAATCTGTTTTCTTGCGGTCGCGCCCAACACGAATGCGCTTGACAAACCGCCTGGCCGGAATGAACATACGAACAGGATAGGCGGATTTGAAGGTCCGGCCCGGCCGGACCCCGGACTTGGATAATTGGCGCAGGTATTAACGGGGAGCATGGATATGCGGAGCTTTTGCTGGATTTGCGGTTGGATGCTGTTCCTGGGGTTGGCGCGGGGCGGTGCGGACGAGAATCTGAACCTGGAGTTGCATGCGGCGGCTCAGACGGGGGATGCCGCGGAAATGCGCCGCCTGCTGGCGGAGGCGCCGGAACTGGCCGGACAGAAGGATCCCGGCGGGTACCTGCCGCTGCACTGGGCGGCCGGCGGCGGACACCGGCAATGCGCGGCCATCCTGCTGGATGCCGGGGCCGACGTCAATGCCCGCAATGACGCCGGCGCCGCGCCGTTGCATCTGGCGGCTTTCAATGGCCATGCCGATGTCGTCGAACTTTTGCTGGCGCGCGGGGCGGAAGTGGACGCCCGCAACCTGCGCCGGCGCACGCCCCTGCATAATGCCGCCGGCGGGGGCCATCTCGGCGCGGCCCGCGCATTGCTGAACCGCCGGGCGGATGTCAATGCGGCGGACGCGGCCGGCATGACGCCCTTGCATACGGCGGCGCGTTACGGGCACGGCGACCTGGCCGCGCTGCTCCTCAAACACGGGGCGGCTATCAATGCGCGGAACCAGGAAGGCGCAACGCCGCTCGCGCTGGCGGTTATGGAGCGGCAGGCTGCCCTGGCGCAACTGCTGCTGGAACAGGGCGCGGATTGCGCCATTGCCGATCAGCAGGGATTGACGCCGCTTCACCAGGCGGCGATCCAGAACTCGGAAGAAATGGTCCGGCTTTTGCTGGCGCGCGGCGCCGATCCGCGGGCGGCCGACCGCCGCGGTCAGACCCCGCTGCATTGGGCCGATTTCAAGGGGCACGATGCCGTGGCCGCGCAATTGCGCGCGGCGGGCGCCAGCCTGCCCTGAGCAGGTGAAAATCAGACGGGAGGTCGTATGCGTCAATCCATCCCGCTGCTGCCGGCCAGGCATCGGGGCTGTAGCGCGCGCGTGCCTGTAGCAGCCAAACGGCGTGCGGCATCTGCGCGGCGCCGGCGCGCGCTCATTCCGGCCGCTGTGCTGCTGTTCCAGGCGGCGTTCATCGGGGCGGATCCGGTCACCGAAACGCAAGTCCGGCGGATGGCGGAAGGCTGGCTGTGCGCCGGACATGCGGCGCTGGAACTGCCGCCCGCTGTTGCCGTGCTGTCCGTCACGCCATGGGACGATTTGGGTTTCGTGGTCGCTTTGAATCCGGCAGGCTTCCTGATGGCGCCGGCCGACGATTGCCTGGAGCCGGTGCTGGCCTGCGCTGACGCCGGGCAATTTAATTTTACGCCGGATTACCCGCTGGCAGTCATGGCGCGCCGGGACTTGCGGGCGCGCCGGCTGCGGATGGCGGAATCCGGCACTGCCGCCCTGCGCACCGCTGCTGAACGGGCAAAACGCAAATGGCAATACCTTTTGCAATGGTCGGCGCAACCGGTACGCGCCCAAGCTGCGCAAATTGCCGACCAGCGGGTGCCGCCGCTGCTGCAATCCGCCTGGGATCAGAAACGGGAAGGCGCCGAGTTGTGCTACAATTATTTTACCCCGAACCATTATCCCTGCGGCTGCGTGGCCGCGGCCATGGCGCAGTTGATGCGCTATCATCGCTATCCGACGGCGGCGGTGGGCCCCCGCCAGTTCGAGGTGGTGGTGGAGCATGATCCCAGTCCCTACCAGACGTTGACCATCCTGGGCGGCGATGGGAACGGCGGCCCTTACAACTGGGACCTGATGCCGCTTGATCCGGACGGGAACACTCCCGCGCCTCAGCGCCAGGCAATTGGGGCGCTCTGCTTCGACGCCGGCATCTCCGTCAACATGCGTTACGGCCCGATGGGTTCCGGCGCCGATATTTACCTGGCAATGCAATCGCTGAAAAATGTTTTTTATTTCAGCAATGTCGTTTTCGGGTGGAACAACTTCGATTTCATCGGACTGGGCTTGCTGGGCATGGCCAATGCCAACCTGGACGCCGGGTTGCCGGTGCTTTTCAGCGTGTCCGGCGATGCCGGATATCATGCGATTGTCTGCGACGGTTACGGGTATGACCTGGGCACAATGTACCATCATTTGAACATGGGGTGGGGGGCCGATAATGCGGCGCAGAACGCCTGGTATGCCCTGCCTGTGATTGACGCCATCATGGCATTCGATTGCGTGGATACCTGCCTGTACAACATCTTTCCCTCCGGCAGCGGCGAGATCATCAGCGGCCGCATCTGCGACGAATACGGCAACCCGCTGGCCGGCGTATTGGTTGTCGCGGATTGCCATGCCGGCGGGCAATACCAGGCTTATTCCAACCGGCGCGGCATTTACGCCTTCGCCGGTGTGCCGTCATCCGCGGCTTTCACCATCGTCCCGAGCAAAAGCGGGTATGTGTTTGGCGCGCGCACGGCGCAGACCGGAGCCTCGCAGCATTACCAGAATTATTCCGGCAACCAGGCCGGCGTGGATTGTGCCGGCGCGGGCCCGCCGGCGCCGCCGGCGGCATATCCGCTCATGGGCGATTACGCGGGAATCGGCCGGGCGGCCTTGGCATTGTACCGCGTTGAAACAAGCGCGTGGACGGTGGGGTTGGAAGGCGGCGCGAGTAATTTTAATTTCGGCGTGGCGGATTGCCTGCCGGTCCTGGCGGATTTTGACGGCGATGGACCGGCCGATCCGGGGTTGTATCATGACGACTTGGGGATGTGGGGCGTGAATCTGTCCGGCGCGGATTATGCCACGGCGTACGCCAGTTTCGGGTATCCGGGGGCGCAGCCGGCGGCGGCGGATTTTGACGGCGACGGCCTGGCCGATCCCGCGCTTTACATTGCCGCCGAAGGCCGCTGGCTGCTGTTGCTCTCCGGGCGGCATTACGCTGGGTTCGACGCTGTTTTGGGCGCTTCCGGCGGGTGTCCGATAGCCGGGGATTTTGACGGCGACGGCCTGGGCGATCCGGCGGTTTACCAGTATGCCGGGACTTGGAACGTCATGCTCTCATCGCAGAATTACCTGCCGACCGCGCTGGCGCTGGGCGGGCTGGAATACTTGCCGGCCGCCGGCGATTA
>JAXGSX010000287.1:0-4590 GCA_040775225.1 Kiritimatiellia bacterium
ATGACAGCTTTTATAATAAACTGTAAAACCATTTATGTCCAGCAATATAATGCATATTCTATCGCAGCCTGTCATTGCCGGCAATGAATTGTGGCGCTTGATGCTGTTGTTCGGCGCAATCCTGGTCATGCTGGCTGCCGGGCGCTTGACCCGTTATTTACTGTCGGCGGCGGCCGCCCGGGCCGCCACGGATTCCCGCTCTCCCGTCATGGCCGCCTTGCTCGGCGCATTGGCCCGCTCCGCCGGCATCGTCGCGTTTGCCTTGGGTTTGAATGCGGGGATGTTTTTCCTGAATCTGACCGAACATACCGCGCGCGTGGGCGGGCCCGGCCGCCGGCGTTTTGTTCGTCTGCGCCCTGGCTTTCACGGGTACTGCCTGGTGGACGCCGTTGATTCCTGGCTGGCCGCTGCGGCCGCACGCACCGCCAGCAAGCTGGATGATATGTTGGTGCCGATGGTGCGCAAGAGCCTGCGGATTACGATCGTAGTGCTGGCCCTGCTGCAGATTGCCACCATTCTCAGCGACAAGCCGGTAACTTCGCTGCTGGCGGGCATCGGCATCGGCAGCGTGGCCGTTGCGCTGGCGGCGCAGGAAACGATCAAGAATTTTTTCGGGTCGCTGGTGATTTTCTCCGACAAGCCGTTCGAGTTGGGCGAGCGCGTGGTGGTGGACGGTTACGACGGCATGGTTGAGGAAGTTGGTTTCCGCTCCACCCGCGTGCGCACCCTGGAGGGGCATTTGGTGATTTTTCCCAACGGCGAACTGGCAAATAAATCAATATGCAACATCGGGCGGCGCAAGCATATCCGGCGGCTGGCCAATATCGCGATTACCTATGACACGCCGCCGGCCAAGGTGGAGGAGGCTTTGGCCATCATCAGGCAATTGCTGGAGAATCACGAAGGAATGCACCCCGACTTCCCGCCGCGTGTTTATTTCAGTGAATTCGAGGGGGCATGGTTGAATCTTCTGGCGCTGTACTGGTACCATCCTCCCGATTATTGGGCTTACATGGCGTTCAGCGAAAAATTCAACCTGGAGTTGCTTCGCCGGTTCAATGCGGCCGGCATAGAATTTGCCTTCCCCACCCAGACCATACATCTGGCCGGCGCGAATAAATTGTCCGGCGCGGTGCCGGTGGAGCAAGTCGGCGGCACTGCCGGGGTGTGAGCGTGGGCGGCCTGGAGCAGGGCGGAATATGCCGGAAAACATAGGTTTCATATCAACGCGGTTTGCCGGCACGGACGGCGTTTCGCTGGAAGCGCTGAAGTGGGCGCAAACGCTGGCGGAGTCGGGACATCGGTGTTATTGGTATGCCGGTCGGCTGGATCATCCCCTGGAGACCAGCCTGTGCGTGCCGGAGGCGATGTTCTCCCATCCGGAAAACGACTGGATCAACGGCCAGATCTGGGGGCGGAAATTCCGTCCGCCGCAGGTAACCGAGCGCATTCACATCCTGGCCGCCTACCTCAAGCAGACTTTGCATGAATTCATCCGCGGATTCGGCATAGACCTGCTGGTCCTGGAAAACGCGGTCAGCATTCCAATGCACCTGCCGCTGGGCTTGGCCTTGACCGAGTTGCTGGCGGAGACCACACTCCCGGCGATTGCCCATCATCACGATTTTTACTGGGAACGCAGCCGTTATTCCGTGAATGTGGTGCCGGATTACCTGGACATGTGTTTCCCGCCCCGCGACCCGAATTTGCAGCATGTGGTCATCAATGAAGCGGCCCGCGAAGAATTGGCGCGCCGCAAGGCGGTTTCCTCAATCTTGGTGCCCAACGTGCTGGACTTCGCGCATCCGCCGCCGCCGGCGGATGCCTACACCCGCGACCTCCGCGCGGAAATGGGGTTGGCGGCGAGCGATGTGCTGATTTTGCAGCCGACGCGGATAGTGCCGCGCAAGGGCATCGAGCATGCCATCGCCCTGGTAAAGATGCTGGGGAACCCGCGCTACAAACTGGTCGTCACCCATGAAGCCGGGGACGAGGGCTATGAATACCACAACATGCTGGCGGAAAACGCGCGCCAAGCCGGCGTGGATTTGAGATTTTTCGCCACGCGCGTCAGCGAAACCCGCCAGTTGAACGGCGCCGGCCAGAAAATGTATACGCTGTGGGATATTTATCCCCATGCCGATCTGGTGACATATCCCAGCATTTACGAGGGGTTCGGCAACGCTTTGCTGGAGGCGATTTATTTCAAAAAGCCCGTGCTGGTTAACCGCTATGCCATTTTCGGGCGCGATATCGAGCCGCGCGGCTTTAAATTGCCGGTCATGGAAGGTTTTCTCACGGCGGAGGTCGCGGCGGAAGTCCGCCGGCTGCTGGAAAATCCGGCTTACCGCCAGGCGATCACCGAGCATAATTACGCCGTGGCCGCGCGCCATTACAGTTTTGATGTTTTGCGCCGCAGCCTGCGCACCTTGATCACGAATGTGCGCGGGCTGGATTAGCGCCTTAAAATACGGCAACTGCCCAAAAAAACAAGAAAAAATCAGAGGGCAGTTACCGCATTTTAAGGCACAGTGAAAGTGAAGGCGACAGGTGCAGGCTTGTCCAGTAGCAACTGGATATAGTCAGCCCGTGAGCGAGCGAGACAGATGATTCCGGATTAGTTCCGGATCAAACCATAACATTTGACTCCGCTCATGGAAAGCTTGCACTTGCAGCTTGTACTTTCGACGGCGGCCTGCGGCCTCTTGGGCGGTGTCCTTCGTAGCCGTAGGCGTAGTAGGATTGTGGCCGCAGGCCGCCTGGTCAACGAAAGGCGGACGCATTGCATGATCAACAACATTGAATTTTACCGCTCCGCGCTGCGCCATGTGCGGGAGCGGCTGCGCCTGTTATACGGCAGCCGCGCCGACGCTTGCCTGGAGCGGTTTGCCATGCTGCCCGGCCGTTACGGGGTAGGGCTGGAAGGAACAACCCGCCCCGCCGCCGCGCCGGACCAGCATGATTCCGTGCTGATCGCCTATGGCGATGTTTTGCGCGCGGCCGGCGAGCCGCCCTTGCGCGTTTTGAAAAAATTCGCCGACCGGCATCTGGCCCGGGCTTTCCGCACTATCCATCTGCTGCCGTTTTTCCCTTATTCATCGGACGACGGGTTTTCCGTGATCCATTACCGCCTGGTCAACCAGGCGCTGGGCGGATGGGATGACATCCGGCGATTATCGGAACATTTTCAATTGATGTTCGACCTGGTGCTGAACCACGTATCCCGCCGGAGCGGCTGGTTCCAGGATTATACCGCCGGAGTCGCGCCGGCCCGCGATTATTTCATTGAAGCCGATCCCGCGGCTGATTACCGGCAAGTGATCCGTCCGCGGTCATTGCCGCTGCTGACGCCAGTCGCCACGCGCTGGGGCCAGAAACATCTCTGGACGACTTTCAGCGCCGATCAAATTGATATGAATTACGCCAATCCGGATGTGCTGTTTGAATTCCTGGACCTGCTTTTGTTTTATATCAGCATGGGCGCTGCGGTCATCCGGCTGGATGCCATTGCCTATCTCTGGAAGCGGCCGGGCACATCCTGCATCCATCTGCCGGAAACCCACGCGGTGGTCAAGTTGTTCCGCGACCTGATCAACCTGGCCGCGCCGCACGCGCAATTGCTGACTGAAACCAATGTGCCCCACACGGAAAACATCAGCTACTTCGGCGTCGGCGATGAGGCCAACCTGGTTTACCAGTTCGCCCTGCCGCCGCTGCTGCTGCATGCCCTGCTGGCGGGCGATGCCCGCCATCTGTCCGCCTGGGCGGGCGCGCTGGCCCCGCCGCCGCCCGGGTGCGCCTTTTTGAACTTTACCGCCTCGCATGACGGCATCGGGGTGCGGCCGTTACAGGGGCTATTGCCCCCGGAGGAAATCGGCCGCCTGGCGGATGCCGTGCGCCGCCGGGGCGGCCAGGTTTCCTCCCGCCGGGCGCCGGACGGACGGGACGAGCCTTACGAGTTGAATATCACTTATTATGATGCGCTGTCGGCGCCGGCGGCCGGCGGTGCCGGCGATCCCGATCTCCAATTGGCGCGGTTTATCTGTTCCCAGACGGTCATGTTGGGCTTGCAGGGAGTGCCGGCGGTTTATTTCAACAGCCTGCTGGCCGACCGCAACCATACGGAAGGAGTGCGGGCAACCGGCCAGGCGCGCGCCATCAACCGCCGGAAGTTCAACCTGCCGGAGGTGGATGCGGCGCTGGCCGATCATCAGACAGCGCCCAGCCGCGCTTTTCATGCAGTGTTGCGGCTGCTCCGCATACGCAGCCGCCAGCCGGCTTTTCATCCCGCCGGCTCGCAGCGCGTGCTGAATGCCGGCGCCCATGTGTTTGCCCTGGCGCGCGCGGCCCCCGATGGCGGCGCGCCTCTGCTGGCGGCCAGCAATTTCAGCGGCGAGCCGGCGCGCCTGGATTCCGCCTTGCTGGAAGAAGCCGGATTAAATCCGGGCAATTGCCGCGACCTGATTTCCCGGCGGCCGGCGGGAACCGGCGGCGGGTGGGAATTGCAGCCGCTGCAGAGCGTATGGCTGGTTCGCGGCGATGCAGCGGGTCAAGCCGCGGGAGGGTGAGCTTGCCCGCTGCCCGCCGCCG
>JAXGSX010000288.1:0-4503 GCA_040775225.1 Kiritimatiellia bacterium
CCCCTACCCTCCAGGTTGCCGTTCCGCGCCGGGCGCCGGATGATGATATTCCGCCACAATGCCGGGCAGCAGCGGATACCCGAGCCGGCGCATTTCCGCTGCCACTTTCGCCATCTGCACATCCGGCCGGCTGTCCATCAAGGGATCGTTCGGCGGCATTTCCGACGCCAGCCGGTCCAGCGCCGACCACTGGAGGTTTTCGACATGATCCTTCCATTTCCGGCAGCGTTCGCGGATGTATTGCATGGCGAAAGCCCGGCGGGCATCGTCAATCCAAAAATCTTTCGGAACGCCGGCGGCGGCCTGCGTCTCCGCAGCAAGTGCCGGATCGTACATGGGGAAAAAACCGGCCGCATTGTTGTCATGTGCGCCAGGCGCGGTTTCCGGGCAATATCTCATTGCGGCACGGTACAGCCCGAGTCCCATCGCCTCGATATCCGCCAATTCCTGTGCTTTGGCGCAAAGTGTTTGGAACGCCGGATCATCCGGACGGCCATTCCGCCAGAAAACTCGCTGAAAGTCGGGGAAGGCCGGGATACCGGCGGAGTTTTCCCATGCCTCGGCAGCGCGGTCAATCCGCAGGATCAATTGCTGTTTCCACAACTCCAGGATCACCGGGCCTTTCTCCAGCGCCGCCAGCCCCTGGCCGATAATCATCAGGCGCGTGGCAATCGCCAGGATCAGCACCAGCGGCAGCGCGACTTGCACCAGGACATCGTTCGGACTCAGGGAAAAAAGCTTGCGGGGCGACCGGCCGGCCAGCGCATCCAGCGCTTCGAACTGCAGGCGGGCGTTGGCGGAACGGTCAGGCATGGCGTTTGTCTTCTGTGCCCATCAAGGCGGCGCCGCCGATGTAAGCCGCCAAGGCCTGGCGCAACGCTTGCTGGTCGGCCAGCAGAGCGTCATGGCTTTGCCGGGTAACCGCAGCCAGATTGGCAAGCGTCGCCGAGAATTCGTTGTAGCGCCGCGCGTTTTCGCGGTTTTCCGCCGCCGATTGCGCGCCGGCTTCCTCCAGGCAGAGCGCCGCGCGCTGCAGTTGCCGCGCATCTTCCTCGGCGCGCGCGCGCAGCGCCTGGACGGCCTCGGCCAGTTCTTGGCATTTCGCCGACTGCTCGGCCTGCTGTCGCGCGGATTCATGGATATCGGCGCATAACCCGTCGAACCGCGCGAGGCCGGCGCGCAATCCGGTTTCCAAACCGGCAATTTGTTTCAGGAATGCATTGGTTTCCTGTTGGGCCCGCACGGTGTTTTCGATGGCGCCGCCGGCCGCCTGCAATCCGCTGCACAGTGCGCGCATGGCGGCTTCCTGGCGTTCCAGGCGATCGAACAATCCGGCCAGCATTTGCGGGTGGAGATTTTCCGCGAAAACCCGGCCGGCATGGCCGAGTTCGCGGAGGTCGGCGGTCAGGCTCTCAACCGTTTCCGTGAGCGTCCGCCGGCTTTCCGCCGGGGTGATGCCGGCCAGTTTGCGGAACAGCCATGGGATGGGCCGCGCGGCGAGGAAGGCGCCGACCAGGCCGGCGAGCGAACTGATCAACGCGGTGGCCGTGCCGGCCAGCAGCCGTTCCAGGGCGAGGCGGATGGTGTCGGCCGTCGGCGCTTCCCGCGCCAGTTCCGGTACGCCGCTGACATACAATCCCATGAACATACCATAGAGCGTGCCGGCCAGCCCGAGCATGACCAGGAAAAACCCGAAATGCGCGGGATACGGGTCCGCCTCCAGCGCGTGCGCGAAAGCCGGATTGGCCGGCAGCCGCCGCAGGATGCGCACCGCCTGGACCAGGGGGTACATGAGCATCAGCAGCGGGATCAGCGTGCTGATCGTGCTGAGGTCAATGGACACCGCCGCACACCAGGCAAACCAACCCGGCGGCAGGATGCGTTCCAGCAGCAGGCATTGCGGCGACCAGACCCGCACCGCCAGTTCCAGATTCACCAACCAGGCCAGCAGGGCCGGCGGCAGGCATGCCAGGCAGACCAGCGCCACCAGCGCCATATTGCGGCTTTCGCGATTATGCATGAAGACACTCCCCCGGATTGACGGCGAGCATATTCAATTCCGGCGTGTATGCCAATACTTTTTAACGGACGGGCGGAACGGCTTGCCTTGACCAGGCGGATTTCGGCCGCAATCCGCCTGCGCTAATTTTTGTTGATGCGATTTATTGGTTTGTTTTTTGGCAAAAGCCTGACTGTCTCCGCTTGACTTCGCAGCAAAATTTGCAATGCTTCTGACGAAAGACAATTAAAACCCGGGGATTTCA
The DNA here is from genome assembly GCA_040775225.1 of Kiritimatiellia bacterium. Taxonomy (GTDB): domain Bacteria; phylum Verrucomicrobiota; class Kiritimatiellia; order JAAZAB01; family JAAZAB01; genus JAXGPF01. Next base: position 2,265 of record JAXGSX010000288.1, read on the forward strand.
TCATGAAACCGAACCGTTTGCTGTTGTCGCTAACTTCCCTCCTGGCGGTCGCCGCATCGGCCCAGACTCCCGATCCGCGCTACACCAACACCGCCGCGCGGATGACGGCTTACATCACCAATCAAATGGCCGCGGAAAACATCGTCGGCCTGGGAATCGCCCTGCTGGAATCCAACACCACGGTCTGGGCCCGCGGCTTCGGCTGGGCCGACCGCGAACTGGGCATGCCCGTCAACATCGGTACGGTGTTCCATATCGGCTCGGTATCCAAGGTGTTCGGCACTACGGCGGTGCTGAAACTCTGGGAAGGCGGGCTGGTGGACCTGGACGCGCCCGTGACCAACTACATTCCCGATTTCGCCACCCTGCCCCGTTTTCCCGGCGCGCCGCCCATTACCGTGCGCATGCTTCTCAGCCACCAATCGGGCTTGCCCGGCGATATTCTGCGGAACATGTTCACCGTGGAGCCTTTCCCGCCGTTTCTGGGCTGGTTGACGCAATATCTGCAAACGGATTACCCCGCCTATCCGCCGGAGCTGGTCAGCGTGTACTGCAATTCCGGGTTCACCTTGGCCGAAGGCGTGGTGCGGGCCGCGTCCGGCCTTGATTTTCCGGCGTATGCCCGGGCGGCGGTTTTCGATCCGCTGGGCATGCAAGCGTCATCATACCTCTTCGACCGCCCTTCAATTTCCAATGCCCTGGCCCGGGCGTACATTAACGGGGAACGCATGCCGGACGAATACATAAGCGGTTACGCCACCGGCAGCATGTATGCATCCCTCCCCGACTTGATCCGGTACCTGCGGATGGTCAATGGCGGCGGCATGCTGGACGGCATCCGCTACCTTTCCACCAATGCTCTGGCCGAAATGACGGCGGATAATTCCAAAAATTGCCCGTTGAACCTGTCGTCGGTGGACTTGTGCGGGTTGGGCTGGGACTGGGTACATTGGTATGAACTGGATTACGCCGGCCGGGCCTGGATCAAAAGCGGCGGCACCATGGCCTATACCGCCTACATCATCGCCCTGCCGGACCAGCAACTGGGCGTCGCCGTGGTTGTCAATTCCTCCGCCCACAGCCTGATGCAAACGGCCGTGGAAACGTTGCGCTGGGCCGTGTTGGATAAAACCGGAGGCGCTTTGCACTGGCCGACCAACACTTATGTCCCGCCCTACTCGCCCATCACCAATATCCCGCAGCCGGAAATTGACGCCCTGGCGGGAATATACATCACCGGCGACAGCCTGGACGAAGTGGCGGCCGGCCCCGGCGCCTTGTCCTGGACGGCAGACATGGACCAGCCGGAACCGCAGACGCATTCCAACCTTATCCCCCGGGCCAACGGCTGGTTTTCCGCCCCGGAATCCCAGACCCTGGAAATGACGGTCACCAATACGGCTGGCTATACTTTACTGATGGCCCGCCGCGCTACCGGGGCCTACCATTTGACATCGCCCAAAGGCCACCGCTATACCCCGTCGCCGATCCCGGAAGCCTGGCAGCGCCGCGTCTCCCGGGTTTACCTCATTGACAACCTCCATCCTCACGATTATCTCCGGCTTCTGGCATCAAACTTCGGCCTGCTGCTGGAGGTGCGTTATAATATCCTGCATGCCGCTTCATTAGGCGGCAACGGCTATCTCCACCCGCAGGATGACGATACCGCCTTCGTCCTGGGCATAAGCAACCGCGGTCCGGCCGCCATCCAGGCTGTCCGCTCCCACGATGTTGAACGACTGCTATGCGCCGGATTTGGCTTTACTGACGCCCGCCAGGTCCCCCTGTTGCCGGCGGGCGGCGTTTGCGAAGGCGCTTTGACCGGCGTTGACCTCTGGGCCTGGCGCCGCATTTCGGTGCGCACGGGCGTGGATTACCAGGTTCGGATAGCGTCCAGCGACGGCTGCTCGGCCCTCATCTGCAATCCCGCCGCCGACGGCGTCGCCTGGGTACCCCCCAATGCCGCCGCCAATTGGCGAGCCGACACCAATGGCACGGCCTACGTCGGCATTTTCGGCAACGGACATACCGCCGGCATTTACCGCGTCTCCCTCGCCATTGCCAGCCATGGCGGACATGACTTCGACGGCGACGGCAAAGCCGATCCCGCGCTGGCGCAGGGCGGAGATTTGACCGTCAGACTCTCGGGCGCGAATTACACGCCGGCTTCCATTAACCTAGGCGATCCCGGCCGCGCCATGCTGGCCGCCGACGCGGATGGCGATGGCAAGGCCGACCC
>JAXGSX010000289.1:0-4499 GCA_040775225.1 Kiritimatiellia bacterium
CCTGGGCGCAATGTTTGTAACCGGCTTGTCCGGCGTGTTGACCGGCGTGCTGGTGACCCGCCTGAAAATCGTCCCTTTCATCGTCACGCTGGGCATGATGCTGCTTTGCAGGGGCGCAGCCAAGGGTATTGCGGCCGAGCAGAAAATCAACGCGCCTTACACCTGGCTGAACGAAATCCTGGCTTCGCTGCCCCCGGGAAGAGGCTGGATGCTGCTGCCCCCGGGGATTTGGATTATGCTGCTACTGGCTTTGATTTTCGCGCTCATGCTGCAGTACACCATTTTCGGCAAGGCGGCGACGGCCATCGGCTCGAATGAACTTACCGCCCGGTTGTGCGGCATTCCGGTGGCGCGAACGAAAATCCTGATATATGGATTGAACGGCATGCTGGCATCCATCGCGGGCGTGATGCAGTTTTCCCGGCTGACGGTCGGCGACCCCACGGTGGCGGCCGGCCTGGAACTGGAGGTGATCGCGGCCGTGGTGATCGGCGGCGGCAGTCTTTCCGGCGGTCAGGGCTCGGTGGCGGGTTCCCTGATCGGCGCCTTGATCATGACGGTTATCCGGTCCGGCTGCACGCAGATGGGCCTGGCCAATTGGATTCAGGAAATAATCACCGGCGCAATCATTATCGCCGCTGTCGCTGTGGACCGGCGCCGCCATGGAAGATTGTGATCATGGCCGTCGGGGTTCCCTTCAAGCCGGCATGGCTAACGTCAGCCGGTTGATGCGCATCCGGCCAATTCGGGAAATACCGGCGGCCGGCCGCAACGCCGTGAAGCCCCAAACAACCCTGGTTGACCGCCATGACAAGCGCCGTCCGGACCATGGCAAAATGCGAATCTTCGCGAGCGGGAGTATTTCTGCTTGATCTTTTGCGGGGTAAAGGCGTAAAATGTGGGTAAATTTTATTGCGTGCACCAGTTTGACCACGCCTGCATGAGCGATCAGAATAATATTCTGGAAAGCCTGGATTTTGTACCCGAATGGGCGCGCCAGCCCGCCGGGGGTGCTGTGCAAATCAATATCTCCGGCGCCGGCCGGCGGCCCGAACGCCGCGGAGATGCGCGCGGCGCCGGCGCGGCGCCGCGCCGGCCCGGACGGTTTGACGGCGGGCGCGGCCGGCCGCACAATCCCGCCCATGCCGATGCGCCGCGGCGGCGGATGCCGCGCCGGGATGACCTCCCCGCGGAAGATGACCGGCATAGCCTGCCCGCCGCCGGGTACCGCATCAATTTCATTCCCGAGCGCCGCGGCCTCAAGCCGCTGGTCAGCCAGTTGGCGCACACCCGCCGCGCCTGGCCGCTGAACGACGTAGCCAAGATGTTTTTAAGCAAACCGGCCTTCTACGCCGTCAAGCTGGAAACCCCGCCGCTCCCGGCCGGCGCGGACGCGGCGGACGGAAATGGCCATGCCGCTTTGTTCCAGTGCGCGGAATGCCTGCAGGTATTCCAGACGCACGATGCCGCCTATAACCATGCCGTACAGCAGCATTTCGCCCAATATTTCGACTTGGAAGAACAGCCTGGCGAGCCGCCTAAGGGCAATTTTTCCATTGTGGCGCGCTGCGGCTTGAGCGGCCTGCTCCTGGGCCCGCCGAATTACCATCGTTACAACGAAAAAATCCAGGAAGTGCATCGGCAGCGTTTCCCGGAAATGCCGATGGAAGTTTACCGCCGGCACATTGTCAATGAAACCGACCCGGCGCTGCTGGAGCAATGGAAGCAGGAAGTGGCGCGCCAGACCTTGTACCGCACCAGGCGCGAGCCGGAGCCGAAGACCTTCAACCGCCTGGCAGAAGCAGAAGATTTCTTCCGCAGCGCTTACATCCCGCAACTGGTGCGCGAAGGCCAACGTTTTATCATCCCCGGCGCGGTGGTCCAGGAAATGGAAGACCAGGCGCTGCAGCGCGCCATCCGGCAAATCTGGCTCCGTGAAAACCGGTCGCCCCTGCGCATTACCCTGGCGGTGCGGCCGGCCTTCAAGCAGCTTGGCCTGCATCTTTTCCGCGGGCCGGACAAAACGATTTACATCACTTCCATCGCCCCGCGCCCACTGGGCGACACGCAAACTACGCCGGAAATTTCCTTTATCCTGCAATACGTGGCGGAACATCCAAACTGCACCGCGGCGGAACTGGCCGAAACCTGGTTGCAGGCCGGGAATGCGGCGCCGGAAGCTTCGCCGCCGCCCGCAAGCGCGCCGGATGACTGTCATGCGGATGCCGCTCCGCCATCCGCCATCGCTCTGCCGCTGCATTGGCTGACCGACAAGGGGCATATCGTTGAATTTTTCAACGGCAAGCTGATTGTTCCCGGCGCAGAAGACCAGGCCCGCGGCACACCGGCTGATCCGGCCGGGCAATCCGGCCGGGGCCAGCCGGCGAATGCCGGCGGCTAGATTCCGCCGAATGGAATGCGTATGGCCGATATCCCCCTTAGCTGTCCGCACTGTTCCAAAACCACCGCCGTCTCGGAATACGCGGCGGGGCCGACCATCCCCTGCCCCGCCTGCGGCGGCGCCATTCCTTTGCCGGCAACGCAAAAACGCTCGCGACTGACACTCCGCAAAATTGAACCGGCCGCCGCCGCCCCACTGCCAACCCCACCCGCGCTCCCGGGCGGCCCCAGCGTGGAAGACCGCAAAAATTCCGCCTTTTTAAAACGCGATCTTCAACGGGTACAACGGGATAAATGGGTCAACCGCTCCAGTTGGCTGGCATTCCTGGTTTTAACCGCCGTGCTGTTCCACCTGCGCTTTAGGGAAGGCTATGCCCAATGGGCCACCCTGGAGGAACTCATATTTTACGGCATAACCGCCATCGGCGCAATGTATCTGATCATCATCATCTGCGCCCTGAAGGACAACATGTTTGACGGACTGCTGGCGCTGGTTGTGCCGCTCTACCCGTTTTATTACATTTTCACCGTTTCCAGCGCCGTGTTCCTGCGCGCCGTGACGGCCGCGCTGCTACTGGTGTTCGGCAAGGACCTTGCCGAATGGCTGCAGACATGGATGACAATGCTGTTCAATATCATCAACCACTGGATCCGCAACGCATGAACCAATTGATACGCGCCAGCGTCAGCCGCGCCGCCCTGCGGCATAACCTGCGGCTTTTGCGGCGGTTAAGCCGGCCGGCGCGCATTTGCGCCATGATCAAGGCCGATGCCTACGGCCATGGCGCCTTGCCGGTCGCCCGCGCGCTGGCCGGCCTCGCGGATGCCTGGGGCGTCGCCACCATCGGCGAAGCCGTGGCCCTGAGGGAACACGGCTTGCGCCAACCCATTCTGGTGTTCTGTCCCTTCGACGATTACTTCCCCGCAGCGCGCGCGCGCCGGGAGGCGCTGGACGCCATCATCGAGCACCGCCTCCAGCCGGTCGTCACCGGCGCCGCCGGCCTGGCATGGTTGGCGCGCCACGCGCAACGGCGCCGGCGCGAGCTGAACCTGCATGTCAAGGTGGATACCGGCATGGGCCGCAGCGGCTGCCTTCCGGAGGAACTTCTGCCGCTGCTGCGCCGGGCGGCCGGCGCGCCCGGACTGCGCGTCGCGGGCATGTGCAGTCATTTCGCCTCCGCCGATGACGCCGACCTGACCGGCGCGCGGCGGCAGATGCGCCTGTTCGCGCAATTGGCCGGCGATGCCGGCGCCGCCGGCCTGCGCCCGCCTGTATTGCATCTCGCCAACAGCGCCGCGATTTTCAACCTGCCGGCCGCGCGCTGGGACATGGTGCGCCCCGGCATCGCCCTTTACGGTTATGCCGTAACGCGCCGGCGCGGCGCCGCCGGCCTGCGCCCGGCGCTGACAGTGGAAGCGCCGGTGGTCATGACCAAGCGCCTGCCCAAGGGCCGGGCCTGCGGCTATGGCGCCACCTTTGTCACGCGCCGGCCGACGCGCATCGGACTGGTTTACGCGGGTTATGCCGACGGATACGACCGGCGTCTGTCAAATAACGGCGTCGTGGACTTTGACGGCCGCCGCGCGCCGGTGCTGGGCCGGGTCAGCATGGATGCCGTCATTGTGGACATCACCGATATTCCCGGCGCGGATGTCGGCAGCCGCGCGCGCCTGATCAGCCCGCGGCGCGCCGACCCGCACTCCGTGGAATCGCTGGCCCGGGCGCTCGGCACCATTCCGCATGAAATCACCTGCGCCCTGGGTCTGCGCGTGCACCGTTGTCTCGTGGCTTGACTGTTTTCCGGTTTTAGGTTATTTTACCTTACATTTCCTGCAAGGAGGCTTAACTGTGGCATTTCTGATTGGCATGTCCGAGGGATTGCGCGGACAAAAATTTGAAATCAAAGCCGACCGCACCAACATCGGGCGCAGTCCGTCCAATGACATCGTGGTCAACGACGGCGCCGCTTCGGCCCAGCATTGCTACATTTCCCGCCGCGGCGACCGTTATGTCCTGCACGACATGAATTCCACCAACGGCACCTGCCTGAACTTCGACCGGATCAAGGAAGCCGAACTGCAGCCCAAGCAGGTGATTC
>JAXGSX010000290.1:0-4474 GCA_040775225.1 Kiritimatiellia bacterium
ATCATCGGCCAGGATGCGTTGATCGAACGCGCGATCATGACCCTGGTGATGAATGAACACCTGCTCCTGGAAGGCCTGCCCGGCGTGGCCAAGACGCAGGCGGTGAAATTCCTGGCGGATGACACCGGCATGGTGTACCTGCGGGTTCAATTCCTGCCGGACATGCTGCCGTCGGACCTGATCGGCAAAAGCGCCTTCGACGTGCGCGCCCTCCAGGCGGTCGCCCATGCCGCGGATCCCGAGTCCGTGGACGTGGAGCACTGGCATAACGGTCCGCTGTTTGCCAACCTGCTGGTGGCGGACGAGATCAACCGCGCGCCGTCCAAGGTCCAGGCGGCGTTGCTGGAAGCCATGGGCGAACGCCAGATTACACCGCTCGGCCACAGCACGCATGTCATCCGCTCCAACCGCGAGTGGGAAATGTGGCTGCGGCATATCCGCGCGCTTGAAATCCGGCAGACGGTTGAAGGTGAAATTTGGGGGCGGCATGCCGCCCAGATCGCCGGCCGGCCCCCGGAAGAACTGACCGCCGCGGCCTTGCAGCCGGCGGTCATGTCATTGTGCAACCAGCGCTTTGAACGGTTTGGCCCCGATTTCCCGTTTGGCGGGCATGGATGGCGCGATCCGGCGCCGTTGTTCGGCGCTACCGGCATTACCCTGGATTCCGGTGTGGACGCCCAGTTCACAGTGTTCGCCACGCAGAATCCCATCGAGCAGGCCGGCACATACCCCATGAGCGAGGCCCAGGTGGATCGGTTCAACATGAAACATGCGGTGCCGTACCCCGACCATGACAGCATGCTGGCCATTACCCGGATGATCAACCGGCCCCGCCGGCAAACCGATCCCGATCTTGCCTGCACCCTGCCGCCCGAGCAGGAGCGGACCGCCGCGCAGCGCGCGCGGCGCGATCTGGCCATCCGGGCTTCGATGTACTTTTTCCGGCGTTGCCGGGAATTGCTCTACGGCGCCCCCGGCCGGCTTGACGGCAGCGCGCTGGCGGACCTGCTGACGGACGCCGCCACGGCCCCGGGCGGGCCGGCCGGCAAGATGCTGCGCCTGGTGTTTTACACCCACTTGAAACTTACCCGCACCACCCGCGAGTCGGAAGCCCTGTCGCTGTTGTGCGATCCGGAACAGCAGGATCGCCTGCGCTGGATGTACCGCGCGCCGGAATTGCGGGAGGATTTGCGCGTGTTGGTTCGCAGCGAGGTGTTTGAATACATCAACAGCGGCGCCAGCCCCCGCGGCATGCTGAGCCTCGCGCGCACCAGCCTGGCGCATGCCTTGTTGCTGGGCGACGGAGAACGCGTGGCAGCGTCGGATGCGGATATCCGCGCGGTGGCGGAAAACGTGCTCGGCCACCGCGTCCGGCTGAATTCCCAGGCGCGTGTCCGCGATTTGAATGCCCACAAGCTTCTGGACGCTCTGATGGAACAGGTTTTGGAGCATTAGCCGCGCCGCCGGGCATTATGAATTCAGTCACAGGCAACGATTTCGAAACTCACTAACGGATATAGTTAGATGCGCAAGCCGTCTCCAGGCCAATTATTGGAAGCCAACCGTGCCGCCCTGCGGCTGGCCAACGACGAGATAGCGCTCTATGCCGGCGAATTGGCCCATCATTTTCTGGCCGGATGCTTCCCGACCATGATGTACGTCGAGCGTTCATCCGAGGTCGCCGAACCCGGTCCGTTCGACCTGAATATGGAGCCGGAACGCCTGGAAACCCGGCGGATGACCGCCCGGCACTGGCGGCGGTTCGACCTGGCGCTGATCAGCGGGGATTTGCTGGCCCGGCGCTATGTCCGCGAACTGGAATACGAATTCGTGCTGGTATTGGACATCAGCCGGTCGCTTACCGGCAGTTGGCTGGAAAGCGTGGCGGCCGGCAACTGGCGGGCGGATGTTTGTTACCGGTTGAAGTACCTGGCGTGCGCGCTGCTGAATTCGGCGGTTGCCCAGGATTTCGCCTGCCGCGTGGTGTTTGCGGACCAGGGACGCACCAGCGAATTGTCGGCCCGGGACGATGAAGCAGTTTCTTTTGCCGTGCTGGAACAATTGGACGAATTGATCGCCCTGCGGCCCGATCCGCCCGAAGGGCTCTGGCTGATGGAAGGCGTGCTGCAGGATCTGGCCTCCTCGCCCTCCAACTTGCTCGTGGCCGTGGTGTCGGATTTTCTCGATCCGGTCCAGGATCATGGCGGCGACGAGGAATTGATGCTCAGCGCCCTGTCCCGCCTGCGGCATGGCAAACGGCTGATGGTGCTCCAGGTCAACCGCGAGCGCGACTTGCACCAAAGCCGGCTGCATCCGGAATCCCCGGCCGATCTGACTTGCCGCGAGGAAACCAGCCGGCGCAGATTTTCGCTGGTGGAAACGGCCGAGCGCCGCGCGCGTTATTGCCGTTGGCTGGGCGGCGCCGACGGCGCCGCAGGCCGACTGGAAACACACCTGGCGACGGAAAACGTGCCGTTTCAGAAATTTTTCCGGCCGGATGACATTAATGCCCGCCTGGAAGAATTGGCGTGCGCCGTCCTGCAGGTTTAGACCGCTCCGTTTCGACATGATACATTTTTCGTAGCAAATGTTTTCGTGTCGCGTGTCGAGTGTCGCGTGTCGCGTGTCGAGTGTCGAGTGTCGCGTGTCGAGTGTCGCGTGTCGCGTGTCGAGTGTCGGAATGTTTTTATGGTAGGATTATCTGGCCCAAAGAGTTAGTGTTACAGGGGCGGGTTGACGCAGGCGTCAGGCACTTGTCATGCGTAGCGCTGCGCTCAGCATGATGCCACCGTGGTTTGAATTCGGGCGCCCGAAGGGATTCGAAAAGGCAAGGCAAGCTTGCCCCAGATGCGGCAAGATCGCCGCCGCCCTTTTCGAACCGAATTTAAAACACTGCGACGGAGAGGAAGCAAAGCAAAATTGGGTTGCGGGCATACGCCCGCCTTGGGAGCGCATATGTTTAAAGTTTTGAATCCTTACATGCTGGTCGCGGTTGACGCAATTCCCATCACCGACATCGAGCCGGGGCCGACTCCGGAAAAAACCTTCGTCCATCTCGATCCGCAGCGGGAGGAAAACCAGGGACGCCGGGAATTGCGGGTGGCCTGGCCGGAATTCTGCGCCATTCACTTCAAGGCCAAGGTGAACAAGCGGGAACGGGTTGTAACGGTGCCGGATGTGCTGCTGGAGTATTTGACCTGGGTCCACCGGGAAATCGGCGGATGGAAAACCCTGCCGGCCCGGCCATGGGATCCGGATTCCGCCGTCGGCCGCTGGTTTTCGCCTTACCTGCGGGTTTCCAGCCTGGAGGAATTGCGCCAGGGCCTGGCCGCCGATATGGCCCTGCTGCGCAGCATGCGCAATTGATTGCACGATGGACCAACAACGCAAATCGGAAATCCATGATGCGCGCCTGCCGCCGCCGAAAATAGAACTGGAGCGGGCGCTGCGGCCAGACGAGGTGGCTGAAGCGCCGCCGCCGCTTCCGCCGCCGCGCCGCCGCCGTGTTTGGCCGGTCTGGATCATCCTGCTGGTCCTGGCGGCCGGCGCGGGATACGGTCTCTGGCGAATGAGCCGGACCGGCGCTGCGCCGGCCGCGCCGCCGCCAATGGCACGGACGCGTCCGGCACAGCCCGCGCCGCTGCCGCTGCCGGCTGTGATCCCCGGCGCGTTGGCGGTTACCGGTACGCCGGTCCGGGCGGCGCGTCCCGGCATGCTCCGGCATGGAGATTTGCGCCTGGTGTTGGACGCGCCGGAACATGCCCGGGAACACCTTGCCGCCATTGAAAAAAGCGTCTGGGCCCGGCCCGTGTTCGCGCAGGATGCTCCGCCGCAGCAGGATGCCTGGATCAGTGTGGACGAGTTCCCCTGCCTGCTGACGAATCTTCCCGCCGGTCCCGCGGAAGTGGCGCTCCGCATCGCGGGGTTTGACGTGGATCAGCCTTCGCGCCGCGTGCTGATTCCGGTGGGCGCTACCGCGGAAGTGGAATTCGTTGCAACACCCCGGCCGGCGACCCTGGCGGTCGCCTGTAATGTCAGGCATGCCGTGGTCGCCCTGCAGGTTGCCGGCGCGGAAAAAGAATTGCCGCTGGAAGCCAATTCCCTGAACCAGCTTGTCGCCGAAGTGCCGGCTTTGCGCCAGTTGATCCTGAACGTAAGCGCTCCTGGTTACCTGCCGCGCATGATAGAATTGGCCGGGCTGGAACCGGAATTTTTCAACATGCAGAAGGTCGAACTGGAACCGGTGCCGCCGCCCGAGCGGCGACTCAAGGCGGCGCCGCGGTACCGGCCGGAAAAGCCTTTGATCCTGGACCTGGGGAGTGGTGTGAAATTGGAGTTGGTCTGGATTCCACCCGGCGAGTTCGTCATGGGCAGTCCGGAGAGCGAACTGGGACGCTATGCCGACGAAGGTCCGCAGCATCTGGTTGAAATTACCCGGGGTTTCTGGATGGGCCGGTACGAGTTGACGCAGGAG
>JAXGSX010000291.1:0-4454 GCA_040775225.1 Kiritimatiellia bacterium
AGGGATTGACAGATTGTGTCCGCGCCGCATATTATTCCGTTATTGCTTCGCGCAGTCGGCGCCGGACGGGCGGGCGTTTTACGGAAAGGAATCGCAATGTATTACACCGGATTTGCGGACGAGGCCGGCAAAGCGCTGGACACTCAAATCAAAGTCACGCGGGAACTGGGGTGGCGCAACATAGAAGCCCGCAGCGTCCAGGTGGGCGATTTCCCGGACGGCAACCTGCACGACATCCCCGACGACGCTTTCGAGCGGGCGGCGGAGCAGCTCGAAGCCGCCGGCGTGCAGATCAACTGCTTCGGCTCAACGATCGGCAACTGGGGGAAGAAAATTGACGAACCGTTTGATTCTTCGCTGGAAGAAATCCGCCGCGCCATCCCCCGCATGCGGCGCCTGGGCGCCCAGCTGGTGCGCATCATGAGCTTTGCCGTCCGCGAAGATGCCGACCAGATGGAAAACGAGCGCTTCCGGCGCGTGCGCGAAATTCAGCGCATGTTCGCCGATGCCGGCCTGACGGCGGTGCACGAAAACTGCATGAACTACGGCGGCATGGGCTGGCCGTTTACCCTGAAGCTGCTGGAAAACGTACCGGGCCTGAAGCTGGTATTCGACACCGGCAATCCCATCTTCAGCGATGACCGCAGCCGGCCGCCGCCCTATCCCAAGCAATCCTCCTGGGAATTCTACCGCCATGTGCGCGACCACGTGGTTTACATTCACATCAAGGACGGGCGATATGACCAGGCCTCGGGCAAAAAAACCTTCACTTATCCCGGCGAGGGCGACGGCGATGTCCGCCGCATCGTGCAGGATTTACTGGAACGCGGGTATGACGGCGGGATATCCATCGAGCCGCACATGGGCGCGGTTTACCATGATCCCGCATCCCGGCATGCCTTGAACGCTCCCGCGATTTACGTGGAATACGGCCGGCGCATGATGCGGATGGTGCGCGAACTTCAGGATAAAACGCCGCGGGCTGACCGCACTTGAGCGGCATGGCGGCCGGCAATTATGCCGGGCGCGGGCCGCCCGCAGGCGAACATTGAAAGCAACCGGCGCCATGATGAATGTTTTAGGCCGGATCGGCGGGCGCGCCATCGCACGGCTGGCGGGAATTAACTACCTGGCGGCCGCCACCGGCACGCTGCTCCGGCTGGCCTGCCGGCCCCGGCACTGGCCGCGCACCACCCGCAACGTTTTCGCCCGCCAGCTCCTGTTCACCGGTTTCGAGGCCTTGAATTTCGTGGCGCTGGCCGCGCTGATGGCCGGCATCTCGGTGGTGGTGCAGGCGCAGTTATGGCTGGGCAAGGCCGGCCAGACGGAACTGCTGGGCAAAATCCTGGTCATGGTCATCATCCGGGAACTCGGCCCGCTGCTGGTGAATTTCATCATTATCGGCCGCAGCGGCAACGCCATCGCCACGGAACTGGCCGGCATGAAAATCAACGGCGAAATCAAGGTGCTCGAATCGCAGGTGATTGACACGCTGCTGTACCTGGCGATGCCGCGCGCCCTGGCCATGGCGCTGGCGGTTTTATGCCTGACGGTCTGGTTCATTGTCATTTCCTTTGCCGGCGGCTATATTTGCGGCGTGCTGGCGGGCGTCGGCGCGGGCGATCCCGTGATCTTTCTGGACAGCGTGCTGAAGGGATTGCGGCCCGCGGACATTTTCAACCTGCTCGTCAAAACCCTGGCGCCGGGGATGGCGACGGGCATGATCTGCGTGATGGAAGGCTTGAGCGTGAAAACCGCCCTGACGGAAGTTCCCCAGGCCGCGACGCGCGCCGTAGTCGCTTCGATCGGAGCGCTGTTCGTGATTTCCGCCATAGTCTCCGTGATCACTTACCTGTAACCTGAATTTGTATGAACGCACCGGAGTCAAAGGAAACGGCATGACCGGGCAGGCAGTCATTTTAGAATTTGACCGGGCGGCGCCCACGCTACTGCCGGGGCAGGCCCCTATGGAGGAGCTGACGCTGCAATTGCGCGCCGGCGAAATGCTCCTGGTGCGGGTGGAGCCGGGCAACGAGCAATTGCCCCTGGCCGATGCCGCCCTGGGACTGGCGCCGCCGGAGCGCGGGCGGGTGCTTTTCATGGGAACCGACTGGCAAGCCGCCACGCCGGACGATGTTTTGCGGCGGCGCGCGCGCATCGGCCGGGTTTTCGACCGCAGCGGCTGGATCAGCAACCTGGATGTCATCGAAAACATCACCCTGGCCCAACGCCATCATACCCGGCGCCCCATCCCCGAGATTGAAGCGGAAGCCCAGGCCCTGGCCCGGCAATTCGGCATGGAAGCAGTCCCCCGGGGCCGGCCGGCGGCCGTGCCCCACCGGGACTTGCGCCGGGCGGAATGGGCGCGGGCCTGGATGGGCCGGCCCCGCCTGGTCTGCCTGGAGCGGCCGGGGCGGGGCGTGGCCACCGAACACCTACCCTGCCTCGCCGGCGCGGTCCGGCAATTATGCGCGCGCGGCGGAGCGGCAATATGGATTGCCGATGACGACCGTGAAATTCAGGCGGCGGGCGCCGGGCACGGCGTCCGACATCGAACCATGCGCGGCGCGGTCCTGACGGAGGATAATTCATGAACACGGCATTCAAGTTCCGATACGTCAATGAAATCACCGGGGTATTCGTCCTGCTGGCGGCGGCGGCGCTGGCGGCGGGCATATTTTTCGCCGGCCGGGCGCAAGGCCTTTTCGAGCCCACGTTTCATCTGCGCGCGCAATTCTCCACCGATGCAGGCAGCTTCGGGTTGAAACGCGGCGCCGAAGTCCGCATACGCGATACCGCTGCCGGCAGCGTCATCCGGCTGGAGCCGGACGCCGAGGGCAACATCCTCGGCACCTTTGAGATCAAGGAAAGTTTTCATGGATTTGTCCGCACCAGTTCCCGCGCCGTCGTCCGCAAAACGCTGGTTGTCGCCGGCGACGCTTATGTTGAAATCCTGGTCGGCAGCCGCCAGGACCCGCTGCTGCCGCACAACGCAATGATTGAATGCGCCAAAGACACGGAAATCATCGAGCAGGCGGCGAAACTGCTGGACGACCTGCGCGCGCAAGCCATCCCGGCGTTGGAGAAATTGCGCCAGTTCCTGGATCAACTGCCCGCCGTCGCCGCGCAAACCACGGGTACCCTGGGCGCCGCCGAAACGCTCCTGCGCCAGGAAGCGCCGGCTTTAACCAAACAAACCCGCGCCACCCTCGGCGCCGCCGAGGAACTCCTGCGCCGGGAAGCCCCGGACCTGGCCCGACAAACCCAGGACACGCTCCGGGAAACCCAACATATTCTGGAAGGTCTGCAACGCCACTGGCTGCTGCGCAAGTACATGCCGCCGCCGGAACATGATTTGCTGCTGGCGCCGGAAGGCATAGACAAGTGACCGGCTGGGCGGCCGGAGGATCAACCTGTCCCGGCTGAAATTCCGTCATCTATCATCAATCAAACCATGAGCATTCCATGAAGATTACATTGCACGGCATTAAAATTTCCGCATGCTTAAGCGCAAGCGTTTTACTGCTCGCCGGCTGCCGCGCGCCGCCGGCCCCGCGGCTTGACCAAACCATCGAACGGGAAGCCGCGGCCGGACGGAGCGCCTATGCCGCCGGATCGCCCGAACGCGCGGCCGCCGCCTTCGAACGCGCGCTGCAGCGCGCCCGCCTGATTGACGGCGGGGAGGAAATTGCCCGCTGCGCTTACAACCTGGCCGCCTGCCTGGCCGCCCTGCGCCGCTGGGATGAAGCTGCCGGACGCCTGGCCGAAGCCGAAGCCGCCGCCGGAGCGCCCAGGCCGCCGGAATTCATCCTGCTGCGCGCTAAAATTCTGCGCGGCGCCGGCCGGACCAACGACGCCATTACGCTCATCCGCGGCCGGCTGGATGACAACCGCCGGACGCCGCGCGCCGCTGAACGCCGGCCGGCCATGCAGGTTTTGCTGGCGGACATGCTTTGCGACGCCGGCGATCACGCGGGCGCCGCGGCGGCGCTGGCGCAGGTTCCGGAAAAATCGGCAGCCGCCGCGGATACCCTCACTCATGCCGATTGGCTGCGCATTCAGGGACGGATTTTCGCGGCCAAGGGCGACCAATCCGCCGCCGGCCATTATTTCGATCAGGCCGCGGAAACCTTCCGGCAAGCCGCCCGTTATGCCGCCATGGCCGCCTGCCTGGCCGACGCCGGCCGCGCCTATGCCGCGCAGGGCGACCGCGCCGCCGCCGCCGACCGCCTGTACCGCGCCGCCCGCAGCCTGCACGAGCAAGGCGCGCCGGCCCAGGCTCGGGCACTGCTGGACCAGGCGCGGCCTCTGGCCGGCGGAGCCGCGCGTCAGCTAATTGACTCCCTGGCCGCAAAAAACGACCAGGCCGACCAGGATGTCACTAACGTCCACCTGAATCCGTGACGGGATTTTATGTTGTCAAGATAATGTGCGTACAAACAACAATTTATGGC
>JAXGSX010000292.1:0-4423 GCA_040775225.1 Kiritimatiellia bacterium
ACCGACTATGACGGCGACGGCAAGTCGGACTTGTTCATGGTGCACACCGGTTGGGACCGGTTAATCTTCCTGCTATCCGGCCAACGGTATAACAGTATAGGGATGTTTGAAACAATGCTGGGCGCCGGGCAGCATCAATCGGCCTTTGGCGATTACGACGGCGGCGGCAAGACTGATCCGATGGTGTATTATTCACCGTTGGGCGGCGAGCCGGGCCGCTGGCAAGGACGCTTATCGTCGCAGGGTTACATCCTGGTGGGCTGCGAGTTCGGCGGCGCGGGATTTGATTACGTCGGCGAATAAGGCCAATGCATCAACCAGCGCATCCACCTGCGGCCGGCGGCTTGATGGCCGCCGTCCGTTGGTGGATTGAAAGCATCAGACGATGGTCAACTGGACGCTGCTTTCGATAATTCCCGCCGCGATGGCATAGCGGGTGAGGCTTGCCGTTTCGTGAAGGTCGAGCTTCTGCATAAGATGGTCCCGATGCTTTTCGACCGTCTTGACGCTGAGACCGAGTTCCGCCGCCACTTGCTTGTTGGCCAGTCCTTCGGCGATCATCTGGAGCACCTCCATCTCGCGCGAAGCCTGGGACTTCATCCGCCCCTTGCGATCCGGCGCTTGCTGGTTTAGATGGCGGAGTTTTTTGGCGACAGCCGGGCTGAAAAAGGTGTTGCCTTTATGGACTTCCCTGATCGCCTCGGCGAGAAAATGGGCGGAGGATTGCTTGACCAGGTAGCCCGCCGCCCCGAAAGCCGTCGCGCTCTCGATGTAGGCGTCATCGCTGTGCGCGGAAAGAATAATCACCCGGGTGCCCGGGACGGACTGGCGAATCTGGCGGGTGGCCTCCATGCCATTGAGCAGCGGCATCGCGATATCCATGACGACCACGGCGGGGCGGAGTTTCCGGGCCAGCGCCACGGCCTGTCGGCCGGTATCCGCTTCACCGATCACCGCGATATCGGGTTCGGCCCGCAACAGCAGGCGCAAGCCCTCCCGGACGACCAGGTGGTCTTCCGCCAGCAAGACGGTGATGCGTTTTACAGTGTTCATGAATGTGCAGGCTCCGCCAGGTCGCCGTAGCGGAACGGAATCCGCGCTTTAATGACCGTGCCCTGGCCCGGCGCGGATACGACGCTGAAATCGCCGCCCACCATTTCCACGCGCTCGCGCATGCCGAGCAGCCCCATGCGCTTGTTCTTCACGGAATGCAATATTTTTTCCGCATCGAAGGCTTGCCCGTTGTCCTTGATGCGCATACTCACGGCCCGCGGCAGGCGCTGGATGCGCACCTCCACATGGCTGGCGTGCGCATGGCGGCCAACATTGGTCAACGCTTCATGGACAACGCGGTAGATCACCGTGCGCTTGTCGCTGCTCAATTTCTCCACCGCCGCAAACACCGTCAGTTGCACCCGCACCCCGGTCTCCTGCGCAAAGCTTTTCACAAACGAATGCCGGGCGGGAATCAGCCCGAGGTGGTCCAATACCGCCGGCCGCAAGTCGTAAGCAAACCGGTGGACGATATCCACCGATTTCTCCACCATCATTTGCGTGCGCGCGATGTTCCTGGTGAGCCCCCGGGCATTGACCATGGCATCCGTTTTCAAGCCGGCCAGACGGACATTGATGCCAGCCAGCACCTGGGCAATGACATCGTGCAACTCGCGGCTGATCCGCTTGCGTTCTTCCTCCTGCGCTGACAAAATCCGGCGGGACAGATGCCGCAACTGTTCCTGTAGTTTCCGCGATTGTTCCAACAACTGCCTGGTGTGCTGCTCGCTCTGGCGCAGGGTTCGCTCCACGACCATGCGCCGGGAAATTTCCTTCTTCAAATTCCGGTTGGAAACGACCAGTTCCAGGGTGCGGCGGCTCAACACATGGTTAAGCCGGCTCAAATAGCCGTTGGACTCCTGCGCCGCGCGGTGTGTTTTTTCCAGGGGAACGATGGCCTCGATGAAAAAAAAGCCGGCCTGCCGGATGATGCGATCGCGGCTGGCGGAAGATTTGTTCGACAACGCCAAGGCCGTCAAGGCCTGCTCGTGCATCATGGCCAGGTCCAGCATTTCCAACCCAAGCGCCACCGCCTGGATGCCCAGCCCATGCGCCGTCCGCCGGCTTGCCTCCGGGCCTTGCGCGAGATGCCTGCGCAACGCCTCCAGATACCGCCGTGACCATGCGGGTTTTTCAGCATTAGTTTTTATGGCGCGCATCTTCCAAGCCTGGATGAGGGATGAATAATCTTTTCGAATTGCAATTTATACGAGGTGACAACATTTTACAAGTGGGGCATAACCCTACCATCGGAGTTGCTTGCAAAATGGTGAACTAGCTTGTACAAAGCCAGGTGTTGCTTTATAATAGCGGTGACTGTGATATACAAAAATATGAAGATACCCCTCAAACAAATCGTTGCGCCGAAAGCAACCCCCCGGTTCCGGAAAGAATTTCCTTCATTCTGGAATAAATTACGGCCACGCCTTGCGCTGCCCCACGAACGCCCGCCGCGGCATGCCTCGTCCATGGAGGAGGAGATGAGTTTGCGCGCGGAATTGTTCGGCGTCAGCCAACTCGAAAACCACGCGAAATTCCTCGCCGCCGGACACAAGGCGGAGGTTCTGCGCGAACGTGAACGGCTGCTCCACCAGCTTGCGGAAAGCGAGCGCGGCATCCACCGCTGCCATCAAACCATCGCCGACAGCGTCCGGCTGGGGCGGCGTATCGCGCCGGCGGCGGAATGGCTGCTGGACAACAACCACCTGATTCAGGAACAGATCGAACTGGCCCGAGCCCATCTTCCACCCGGCTACAGCCGGGAGCTTCCCCGCCTGATATCCGGACCGCGCAAAGGCTTCCCGCGCATCTACGATATCGTCCTGGAATTGGTCCGGCACACCGACGGTCAGGTTGATCAGGAAAACCTCAGCCTGTTTCTCAAGGCCTATCAGGAATTGCAACCGCTCAAATTGGGTGAACTTTGGGCCGTGCCCATCATGTTGCGACTGGCGCTGCTTGAGAACCTGCACATTGTCGCCCGGCGCATCGCCTGGCGGCGCAGCCAGCGGGATGCGGCGCTGTTATGGGCGGAACGCTTTCTGAATGTATTAAAAATCAATCCCCGCCAATTTGTCACCGTGCTGGGCGATTTCGTGCGGGCGGATCCGCCCTTGACGGCGCCATTCATCGCGGAGTTGATTTCCAACATCGACGGCGTGAATCCCTCGCTCGGCCTCGCGCTCAACTGGCTGGAGCAGGAATTATCGGACCGCGGCCAGACGATCGAGCGGATTCAACAAAGCGAAAACCAGGCCCAGGCGGCCAACCATGTCACCACCAGCAACAGCATCACCAGCATCCGGGCGCTGGCCGCCATCGACTGGCGCGCTTTCGTCGAAACGCTCAGCATTACCGAGGCCGTGCTGCGGCGCGATCCGGCAGGCGTTTATCCGCGCATGGATTTCCAGACCCGGAACCGGTATCGCAACCAGATTGAAAACCTGGCCCGTTTCAGCGGCCGGACCGAAGCGGAAGTGGCGGAAACGGCCCTCGCCCTGGCCGCGGAACAGCAGCGTTCCGGGGCGGACCCGCGCGCCGGGCATGTGGGTTACTTCCTGATAGACGCCGGCCGGCCGGCGCTGGAGCGGAAAATCAAATGCCGGCCGCCGTTGCGTCAGCGCCTCGGCCGCTGGCTGGAACGGCGGCCCCTAACCCTGTATTTCACGGCCATCGCCGCAATTTCCCTTTTACTGGCGGCCATTCCGCTGACCTGCCTGCCGGCCGGCAGTTTCGGACTGGCAGCCGCCTGGTTGCTTGCCGCCACCTGGTTGGCGCTATCCAACCCCGCCATCACGCTGGTCAACTGGATCATCACCCTCGTAGTTCCACCGCGGGTATTGCCCAGCCTGGATTTCTCGAAAGACATCCCCGCCGACCAGCGCACCATCGTGGTTGTGCCAACGCTGCTGGGTCCGCCGGAGGTCACCGCCCGGCTGCTGGATGATCTTGAAATCCGCTTCATGGCCAACAAGGCGGCGCACCTGCATTTCGCCTTGCTGACGGATTTTCCGGATGCGGATGCCGCCACGCTGCCGGATGACGCCAAATGGCTGGCGACCGCCGTTCAAGGCGTGCGACGCTTGAACGAGTTGCATGCCCGGCATGGTGAAACAAAATTCTTCCTGCTGCACCGCCCGCGGCGCTGGAATGCCGGGGAGGGTAAATGGATGGGCCACGAACGTAAACGGGGGAAGCTGGAGGATTTCAATCGCCTGGTCGTGGAAGGCCTGACCGGGGCCTTTGCGGCGATCGAGGGAAATCCGGAGCTGCTGCGCACGGTCCGCTATGTGATCACACTGGATACCGACACACAGTTGCCGCCGGGGTCCGCCTGCCGGATGGCCGGCGCCATGGCGCATCTGCTAAA
>JAXGSX010000293.1:0-4405 GCA_040775225.1 Kiritimatiellia bacterium
CTTTCCTCGCAATTTTCTTATCCGAAGACTTGAATATCACGATTCTCGTTCGACTTGCATGCCTAATCCACGCTGCCAGCGTTCGTTCTGAGCCAGAATCAAACTCTCCGTAATTTTAATTACCATTGTCGGCGCTCCTTGCGGCGCGCCGCCAACTATTGTCTGTTTCTGGCCGTCTTTACAGGTTTTCGCACAAGTCACACCACTTCCGTTTCGAAAGTGATTGTCTTGCATGATTCCGTTTTCAAAGATCATTCCGCCGCGGCCTTCCGCCGCAGCAGCCGGCGCCCGAAGCGCCCGGAATTGATTGCTTAATGAAAAGCGTGGTGTAAGTTATCAGAATCGCCGGCGATGTCAACAGTTTTTTAAAATATTTTTATAATTTTTTTTAAAAAAACATTTGGGAATTTTCCGCCGGCCAAAACCGCTTGAAAAAAGCATTTTATTCCTCTTTCAACCGGCATGTCATACTACCTGCAAGGCGCAAATTTGTCAACAAAAATTTACACAAAATTGAATTAAAAAAACTCCGGCGGTCCGGCGGCGGCGCGCGACATGGCGGCGCGCTCAATCGCCCGGACCAGCCGGAATGCCAGACTGGTTTTACGCAGGCGCGGCCAATCCGCGCGCCGGCCATCCCCCGCCAGCAGCGTCACCTGATTATCTGGAGCGTCAAACCCGATGTCGGCGCGGGAGACGTCATTGGCTAGAATCAAATCCAGTCCCTTGCGCCGGAGTTTGTCCCGCGCGCCGGCCAGCAGGCTTTCCGTTTCCGCGGCAAACCCGACGAACAAACGGCGCCCTTTGCGGCGGCGCACTCGCAGCAGGATGTCGGCGGTAGGACGCAAAACCAAGGTCATCGCTCCGCGGTGTTTCTTGATTTTACGGCGCGCCGGCCGCGCCGGCCGCCAATCGGCCACGGCGGCGGCCATGACCAGGACGTCGCACCATGCCACGCGGCGCTCCACGGCATCCAGCATTTCCCGGGCCGTATTCACGCCCTCCATGCGCACTTCCTGCGGCGGGTTCAGCGTCACGGGGCCGGAAACCAGGATGACATCATGGCCGCGCCGCACCGCCGCGCGGGCGATGGCATAACCCATCCTGCCGCTGGAACGGTTGCTAAGGTAGCGCACCGGATCCAAGGGCTCGCGGGTCGGCCCGGCGGTCACGAGAAACTTCAGCCGCGGCGGGCGCCGGGCTGGTGACGGCTTGGTCTTCACGGACATGTCCCGGCGCCTTTCAGACAATTAAGCGTTGCAGCGCGGCGAAAATTTCGGCGGGCTCGGCCATGCGGCCCTGCCCCGCCGCGCCGCAGGCCAGTTCGCCGGCCACCGGGCCGACGATGGCGGCGCCACGCGTTTTCAATATGGCCGCGTTCGCCGCCGTGGCCGGGTGCAGCCACATGGCGGAATTCATGGCCGGCGCCACCAGCAATGGCGCCGGGCAGGCCAGCGCGACGGCCGTGAGGGCATCATCCGCCAAGCCATGCGCCAGTTTGGCCATGACGTTGGCGGTGCAGGGGGCGATCGCCATGGCGGCTGCCTGATCCGCCCAGGCGAGATGCGCCGGGGCCCAGGTGGCGGGTGGAGCGAACATGTCGGTTAAAACCGGATGGCGGGAAATGGTGCGGAAAGTCAGTTCGCCGACAAATTTGGCGGCGGCCGCGGTCATCACCACCCGCAAGTCATAGCCCGCCTTGACTATCAACCGCGCGAGTTCCGCGGCCTTGTAGGCGGCAATCGAACCGGTCACGCCCAGAATCACTGCCTGGTTTTGCTTGGCCATAATTGTCCTCTCATCAGGTGCATGCCTTCAAATTTCCCGGGATGGCGGCGAAAGCTCCGCCGGCCGTTGGCGTTCGGCCAGCACGACGGCGCGCAGTTCGCCGTAGGCGCGTTCCAGATCGTCATTAACCACCGCGTATTGATATTCGTTCCGCGCCTGCATTTCGCGCCCGGCATTGGCCAGACGCCGCTCGATCACCGCCGGATCATCCTGTCCGCGCGCTTCCAGGCGCCGCCGCAATTCTGCCATGTCCGGCGGAAGAATGAAAATATCAACATACGAACGCGCCAGCAGCGAATCGGCTTCGCGGCGGACCAGCCGGCGGATGCGGCCGGCGCCCTGCACGTCAATATCCATCAGGATGTCGCGCCCCGCGCGGAGGGCTTCCTCCACCGGGCGGCGCGGGGTGCCGTAGGCGTAGCCATGCACCTCGGCCTCTTCCAGCAAGGCGCCTTCCGCGGAGCGCCGCCGGAATTCTTCCGGCGTCATGAAATAATAGTCGCGTCCATCCGTTTCGCCGGGTCGGGGCGGCCGTGTAGTACAGGAAATGGAGTAATCCATGGAAGGGAACTCCTGGAGCAGCCGCCGGCAGAGCGTCGTTTTGCCGGCGCCGGACGGGGCGGAAATCACCAG
The DNA here is from genome assembly GCA_040775225.1 of Kiritimatiellia bacterium. Lineage (GTDB taxonomy): Bacteria > Verrucomicrobiota > Kiritimatiellia > JAAZAB01 > JAAZAB01 > JAXGPF01. The sequence goes on from JAXGSX010000293.1 coordinate 2,422, forward strand.
CAGCAGCGGGCGTCCAGGGGATGTGGTCCGTTCATTCATTCCAGGTTTTGCGCCTGCTCGCGCATCCGCTCCAACTCGGTTTTGGCCTTTACCGCCAGGCGGGCGCTGGCGGCATCACCGGCCTTGGCGCCGGCGGTGTTGATTTCACGGAACATTTCCTGCAGCAGAAAATCCAGAGTGCGACCCACCGGTTTGCGGGCGTGGAGGCAACGCTCCGCCTGCTGCAGGTGGCTGCGCATCCTGGTCAATTCCTCGGCAATATCGCTCCGCATGACTGCGGCGGCAATTTCCCGTTCCAGCCGTCCGGCGGAAACCGACAAGCCGTCCGGCTCCCAGGACCGGATTTTGCCGCGCAACTGCCGTTTCATCCGGACTGCCGCTCGCGGCGCAATTTGTTCCATCCGCCGGACCACCTGGGAAATCTTGCGCAACCGGACCGCCAAATCCGCCGCCAGCGCGCGGCCCTCGACCTGACGCATGCGGTCCATATCCGCCAAGGCCTTGCGCACGGAGCGGCGAATGGCCGCCTGCAACAAATCCGGCCGGAGCTGCTCCGGCCCGGACGACCAGAGGCCCGGCATGGCCAGCAGATGCGATGCCCGCAAATCGTCCGGCAGACGCAAGCGCCTGGCCAGCCGGCGGGTTTGGGCGATCATGGCGGCGGCGGCCGGCTCGTTCAAACCTGCGGCCGGATGCGGTTGGCCGCGGCCGGCGGCGGCAAACACCCGGCAAATCACCGCGCCGCGGCGGATGCGGGCGCGCAGGAGGCGGCGCAACTCGTGCTCCATGAATCCCATCCCGGGGGGCAAATCCACGCGGATATCCGCCTGGCGGTGGTTGACCGATGAAATTTCAGCGCTGATTGGCAGGGCGCCGGCCGAAGCCTGACCCTTGCCGTAGCCAGTCATGCTTTTCATGCCTGCGCTCCCCCGCGCGCCAGTTCTACGGCGGCGCGATAGATATTATCGAACAATTCCGCCAGCCGGTCGCGGGGCGCGGCGGAAAACGCCAGACGCACCACTCCGTTCATGACGATCACGCCGGTGGAATAGTCGGCAATCAATTTTTGCCGGAGCTTTTCAGGATCAACCCGGAGCATTTTCAAACACATGAAATACCCGGAATTGAACGGCAACGGCGTGAAATGCCCGGCATACTCTGGGTGCGCTTCCAGGATCCGCCGAACTTCCAGGTAGCGCGCGCGCAGCAATTCGTATTTGTCCTGCTTGGCGGCGGCGTAATCCGGCGCGGCATAGGCCTTGGCCAGCAGACTCTGCGCCAATTGCGAGCAGTTGGAGATTGAACCGCGGATGGCGCCGGCGGTTTTAGCTTCCAGCGCCTGGTAAAGTTCGGGGGCGGCCCCGGAGACGCCGTAAGTTATAAATCCCACGCGGAATCCCCACACATAATCCTCCTTGGTGGGGCCGTCAAGCTTGACCGCCAGCAGGTTGGGATGCAGTCCGCAAAGCAGGGCAAAGAGCGACTCGCGCATGACGCCTTGTTCGAACACCAGTCCGAAATAGGCGTCGTCTACCAGCACCACCAGTTTCAACCCGCGCCGCGCAGCCTCCAGCAACACGTCGCGAATCTGGAACGCTTCCTCGGCAGTCGGAGTGTAACCGGATGGATTATTGGGGAAATTCAACAGCACCAGCGCCCTGCCACTGGAAATACCCTGCAATTTTTCCGCAAGTCCGGCCACATTAAAGCCGCCGCCCGCAAATGTCGGGTAAGTTTCCAAACGGGCATCCCAAGTCAAGCCGAACACCAGTTCGTAGTTTTCCCAGTACAGGTCCGGCAAAACGACCGTTTCGCCCGGGTCGCAGAACAGGTAACCGCAGACGCTCAGCCCGTGCGTAAGCGCGCTGGATGCTGGGCAGCGGGTTCGCGTTCGACGGTGCGTGCCACGCCGCCTGCTGTACACCATCGGCCTGCCCGCGCAGGTACTCTTGCCAGAACCAGTTGCGGCCCGCCGGCGTCGAGA
>JAXGSX010000294.1:0-4385 GCA_040775225.1 Kiritimatiellia bacterium
AACAGAAAATGGACAAGGTCCTGATCTTTGCCCGCACCAAGCATGGCGCGGACAAGGTGGTGAAGAAACTCGCCGCCGCCGGCATCAACGCTTGCGCCATCCACGGCAACAAGTCGCAGACCGCCCGCACGGCGGCGTTGCATGGATTTAAAACCAGTAAAGTGCGCGCGCTGGTGGCCACCGACATCGCCGCGCGGGGACTGGACGTGGACGGGATCACCCATGTGATCAATTATGACCTGCCGGAAGAACCGGAAACCTATGTCCATCGCATCGGCCGCACTGCCCGGGCCGGAGCGGGCGGCGACGCCATCGCCTTCTGCGCCGCGCGCGAGCGCGAGATGCTGCGGACCATTGAAAAACTCATGCGTAAAACCGTGCCGGTGGGCCCGGACCACAAGTACCATTCCCCCGCGGCCCAGCATGCCGTCGGCGCCGCCGCGCGGCCCGAACCGCGCGGCCAGCCCGGGCAACGCCGCGCCGCCGGCCGGAGCAGGCAGGCGCCCAGCCGGCAATTTGCGGCGCGCCCGCCGCATCAAGGCGGATCGTTCGGCGGGGGCATCGGCTTCAAACACCGCTTGGCCGGCCGGAATGCCCGGCGCGGATTCAGGGCGGCATTAACCCATTAGGCAAGATGATCCGGCCGGCTGTTTTCCGTCATTCCAACTCCCGGAACACATCATCGGACAGCCATTTGGGATCAATTGTCTGCGCCCGGTAGTCATCCCGCTCGTAGGGAGTGGCAACCGTGCCGGCCTCCAGTTGCATGGCGTCCACCCAAACCTCGGCCTTCGGCTGGATTTTGTCCGGGACCACCCGGATACCGGGCTTGAGCATCTTGCCGGCGGGCGGCCATTTGGGGTTCTCCCCTTCGCGCATGCGGAAGGTCCACTCGATCCGCTGCCAGTCAACGCCAATTGTAAAATCCTGCGTGATCCCGTCGGTTTCGGCGTAATTCCGGTCCGGCGGATCAGGCAGTACCGCCAGGCGCACGGTAGTATCCGGCCGGCTGGCCTTGACGTAGGCGCTGAACACGTAATCCGTGTCATACTTCCAGCCGGTCCAATACCGGAAGGAAACAGTCGGATAGTAAACCATGCGGCTGGCGGAATCCGCCAGCAGGCGGACGCTGTATTTTCCATCATAAACATTATTGGTGTCCTGGCCGAAGAAATTAATGCCGAGATGCCGCATTATATAACTGTGAATCCAGTTGTCCGGCAGCATGGGCAGAGTATATTCCTCAAAACTGGAATTCTCCAGCATGTTTTTCCGGGAACTGTCCTTGATCAATATCTGCTCCTTGTCATCCACCGCGCTCCAGATGAATTCATCCTCTTTTTGCTCGTAGCCGCCCATCTGAACCGTGCGGTCGGTCGGAGTGTAATATTGCCGACCCTGGCCGGACTTCAGCCGCCCTGCCAGCGCGTTCATGCCCAATGCCACCGGCGCGCCCCGGGCGCGCCGTGAATTTTCGACCCGGTAAACCCGGACCCCAAACGGTCCCAGGACGTCGGCGAACAACTGTCCGGCAACCGGGTATTCCTTTTTGTCAAAATAGCCGGTCACGCGGCTTTGATCCGCCAACGACGACAAGGCATATTGCATTTTCAAGGGCGCCGGCCCGGTATTGGCGACCATAATGATTTCGCCGGAGCCCCCGCCCGCAAGGTCGTGGATCAACGCCTGCACCAGCGGCATGTTGGCTGCTCCCGGCCCCCGGGCATTCGATTCCGATCCGGGCGCTGGATCGAACAAAGTGCGCGGCGGCGGCAGGGGCGGGACCGCCACCGGCGAGGCGGCATTCAGCGTCAACTCGACTTTCTGCGGGGGCGGGTTTTCCAACAGCGCCGGCGCCAGGCGGTTGATCTCGGCGACGGTATAAACGAGCACCCGCCAGGTAACCGGATGGTAGGTGTCATAATCTGAAATCGCGAAGAAAAACACGCCTTTGGCGCCTTGGATCAAGGGGGCATAGATGCCGCAGCGCCGCTCGTCGGGCGACAACTCGCGCCGGTATTCCATGCGCTGGCCCTGCGGCGTGGCGAAGATCGGGCGGCGCCGGAACTTGGCGTTCTGGAATCCGCCCTGAATCCAGGAAGCCAGCCGGTTGGGATTGGAGTCCGGCCCCCAGTACGCATGGATGCCGAAGATGTCGTAAGCATCGAAAAATTCCGGGAAAAGGCCGCGGGCGGTGGCGAAAATCAAATGATACGGGTCGGCCTTGCGCATCAAGGCGGCATGCGCGATCGCCTCATACAGCACTTCCCGGCTTTCTTCATCCCGCCCTTGAATCATGGCCAGGTTGGGCACGTGGCGGTATCTTTCAATGATATGGGGTATTTTCGCCATGACCAGATCGTAATCCCGGCGGATGATCGGGGGGTTGTTGTGGGGAATGCTGACATGGCCCAAGGTCGGCGGCATGATGTAAAGGCCGGCCTTTTGCGCGTTGGCGTATTCCTTGATATTGGCGTCAATATCCGCCTCCAGTTGTTTGTCCATCTCCGGCGTCCAGGGATCCCCGGCGCGCGACCGGCGTTTGCCCAGGCGCGAACCGACCCAATGGATCATCAGGTTGAATCCGGAATCCACACAGCGCTTTGGAAAATCCTCCGGGACGCGTTCCCAGGTCTTTTCATCCAGCACATTGATCATGCCGAACCCGGCAATGTTGCAGAATCCGACCGGGAAAAACGGCTTACCGTTCAGCAGCATGCACATGCGTTCCTGGTCAACCTTGGTGACCGTGATGCCGGCCGGCGGCGGCAGTTCAACACGGATAATATTACTGCGTGTGGCCACCGTCTTGCCGGCATGATCCGTCAAATTGACCGTCACTCCATAAGTGGCGGCCGGCCAGGCGGATGGATCATATTCATACACCACACCCTGGTTGCGTGTTCTGAAAAATGTCGCTTCCTTGAACACGCTTTGATCCGGGCCGGTTATTTTTAATTCCAGGCGCAATTGCCGTCCGGCAAAATTCTCGTCTGAAAACACCGTGCCGATGATAAGCCGGCCGTGATTTTCACCGGAATAATAATTCAGGTCGGGATACACGGTCAGCGTCTGCAGAGCGGCGGTGCCCGCGACTTCAATCCAGGCTTCATCGCGCGCCTGTTCCTCCGCAATCGCCGCCATGACTTTGCGTTCGACCGGATCGCGCGCCGGCACGGTGATGGTTAAATTGGTGGAACCGGAAGCCGGCACGTTTATGGGCATTGAATGCCGGGTTTTGATTCCACCGGCCAATTCGCAATCTTCAACAATTATCTCCGATTTGCCCGCGACGCCGCCGGGGTTGGACAATAATACACGAAAAGAATATGAATAGGCCCCCTGCTCTTCCTGGAACAAGGTGGTATCATAAGCGCGCTCGATCAGCGGCGCGCATCGGGGCCGGATCGGCATGCCCTTTAATCCGTTCAGGACGCCGAAAGATTCCGGACTGTAATACGCAGATCGGCCCTTGCCGGAAAGCGGCGCCCAGGTGATGGACTGCATGGCGTGGGAATCCGCAGCCAGTTTGCGGTTGCGGGTGAGATTGAATCCCAGGTCTCCGATTGTATCCCCCTTGAAGATGTAAAACGGAATGGCGATTTCCGCCTGCCAGCAGCCGTCCGTTACGCTCACGGCGGACGGCCAGCTCACCGACCAGGAGGGGAACTGGGTGGCGCCGACCACGCGCTGCTCGCGTTTCGCGCCGCCGGCGCCGAGCATGAAATGAAAATAATCGTGCTTGCCGCGGTTTGGCGACTGGTCAATGAAAACCTCCACGCTGTCATCCTGGGTGGTTCCATTGTTATTGCGCCCGCGGCGTTCGGCCGCGATTGGTTTGCCTGCTTCATCTTCGCAGCGCAGGCCGAGATAGAGCCAGTCCGCGTCATGCGCCAACTTTATCAGCGTGGCGACGGACGCCAGGCCACCCGTCCCGACCAGGCGGTTAACGTTCACTGCCGCGACATTGCTCCAGCAGTGGTCATCCAGGCGGCCGTCAATCGCCGGCGGACGTTCCGCCGGCACGGAAGTCATGACCAGCGATGGTTGAACGTCCGCCGCAGCGGCCAGCAATCCGATTACGCAGCAGCTTAAGATGATGATCGTTTTCCGCATATTCCTGCCTTTCATTATCAGACTGGTTGCTCGTAAATGCATATGGCTCACCACAGGTTCGCCCTCCATTTATATTTTTGGTTTCTCCGCATAATCTATGGGCGACAAATCCATTCCGGCCAGTATGGCATGATCGCCCTGCGCCAAATTCGCGCAACACTCGTTCCGGGAGAGCACCGGAGCATGGACACGCCATGCCTTTCCTCTCCATGCCTTCCGTGTCTCCGTTGTGAATTCTCCGTTCGCCCCACATTTTCTGGTGAGGAACC
>JAXGSX010000295.1:0-4375 GCA_040775225.1 Kiritimatiellia bacterium
CACGGACACGGCGGTGGCACTGCAGACCATGAGCAAGACGAACAACATGACGGGATGGCGGCGGGGCTTCGTCGCCGGCGCGGCCCGCGCCGTGCAGGCCTACGCCGAGGTCAAGGACAATATGGATTCGGGCCAGTTCAAAGCCATTCAACTGGCCGCCTGCGCCGGCATTGCCGACCGCGCCCTGTCCGACCGTATCTGCCGGCATTACCAACGCCGGCTGGTGAAAATGGTGCGGCGCCTGCAAGCCGCCGGCTTTGACGCCCGCATGCCCGGCGGCACGTTTTACCTGTACGTGCCCGCGCCCCGCGGCGCCGGCGGCCGCGATTGGCATACGGCCGAAGAAGCCTCGCAGTACCTCATCCGCGAACACCTCATCTCCACCGTGCCGTGGGATGACGCCGGCCCGTTCCTGCGTTTTTCCGCCACCTTTGAATCCACGGGCGATGGCGACGATAATCGCGTGATCGAAGAGTTGGGCCGGCGCCTGGCGCGGGCCCAGTTGCGGTTTTGACCAACGAGCCGTTTCAGTATTTTATTCTCTCACAAAGCCGCAAAGCCGCCAAGAAAGGACCTCTCCTCCTTCGTGGCTTAGCGTCTTGGTGAGAGCATTTTCCGGCTTTGCCCCTATGTGCCTCTGCCCCTGCTGGAGAACTTACGCCAACAGCGCGCTGATGATTTGATGCGCGAATTCCCCCGCCGCATGCGGGCCCGCGGCGGTGATGATTTTGCCGTCCTGCACCACCGGCGAGTGGGGTTCCAGGATGGCGCCCTGGGCGGCCAGCAGGCCCTGCACGTCGGGGAAAGCCGTGGCGCGCCTGCCGCGCAGCACGCCGGCGTTGGCCAAAGTCACCGGCGCGATGCAGATGGCCCCTAAAACCTTGATGCGTTCTCCGATCAAGGCGGCTTGCGCCAGCCGGTGGGCGGCGGTATTATGGAAAAAGATATCCGCGCCCGGCCCGCCGATAAACAGCAGGGCATCGAAATCATCCGCCGCGTAAGTTTCAATCGTGCCATGGGCGATGGTCGTTTTTCCGGCAATGCCATGCAGCGCGCCCTTGCGCGTGCTGGCAATGGTGACGGCCGCCCCCAGTTGATCGAGCAGTTCACAGGGTTTGCCGAACTCGTCGTCCTGAAACCCTCTTGGCGCCAGAATCATCAATACCGATCGGTTTTTCAACATTTGCCCGGTTTTCATGCGCGGATGCTCCTATTGGACGATTATTCAGCGCCGGAATTCAAACAGCAGCATGATAAACCGCGGAGAGGGTTCCGTCAAGCCAACCCAACCACGGCTTGCTTTCGGCGGGGAAACATGGCAAACTACAACGGATCACTGGCCGACGCGCCATTTTGGCTGCCCGGCGATGAATGAGAGGTTTTTATGCAGGCGGTGCGACTGGCGGCCTTGCGCCGGTTGGAAATCAGCGACGCGCCTGAGCCGCAGTTGCGCCGGCCGTCGGATGTTCTTTTGCGCATTTCAGTTGTGGGCGTGTGCGGGTCGGATGTGCATTATTACGCCACCGGCCGCATCGGCAGCCAGGTGGTGCGCTATCCCTTTATCCTGGGCCACGAGTGCGCGGGGGTGGTGGAGCAAGTCGGCCCGGCGGCGCGGCATCTGCGTCCGGGCGATCGCGTGGCGGTGGACCCGGCGATGCCTTGCGGAGTCTGCGACCAATGCCAGGCCGGCCGGCAGCATACCTGCCGTAATTTGAAGTTCCTTGGTTGTCCCGGACAGGCCGAAGGTTGCCTGGCCGAGCGGCTGGTGATGCCGGAGCATTGTTGCCTGAGGCTGGCCGAGGGAATGTCGCCGCAGCGGGGCGCTTTGTCGGAACCGCTGGCTATCGGCTTGTATGCCGCGCGCGGCGCGCTGCCGTTGAAAGGCGCGCGAGTGGGCATCCTGGGCTGCGGCCCGATCGGATTGAGCGTGCTGCGGTGCGTCCGGCTGCTGGGCGCGGCGGAGGTCTATGCCGCGGATCCGCTGGATTACCGGGCGCGCGCGGCGCGCGGCGCCGGGGCGGACTGGTCAGGCAATCCGGCGGACGGCCTGGTGGAACGTATCCGGGCGCAGGCGCCGGGCGGGCTGGACGCGGTTTTCGAATGTTGCGGCCAGCAGTCGGCGGTGGACCAGGCCTTGGACTTGATGCGCCCCGGCGGCCGTTTGATGCTGGTCGGCATTCCGGAGGTTGAGCGGATTGCGCTGGTGATTGACCGGGCGCGCCGGGCGGAAGTGCGCGTGCTGAATGTCCGGCGTCAATGCGGCTGCGCGGACGATACCCTGAAATTGATGGCGGCCGGCTTGCTGGACGCGGATTTCATGGTGACACACCGTTTCCCGCTGCCGCGCGCGGCGGAGGCGTTTGCGCTGGTGTCCGGCTACCACGATGGCGTTATCAAGGCCATGATTGAGTTTTAATCAAAGGGGCGGCATGCATAAAGTACTGATTATCGGCGCCGGCGGGGTGGGCGGCGTGGCGGCGCACAAGTGCGCCATGGCGCCGGAAGTTTTCGCGGAAATCTGCCTGGCCAGCCGGACGCTGGCCAAGTGCGAACGCATCCGCGACCGCCTGCCGCGTCCGATCGACATCGCCCGGGTGGACGCCGACAACCCGGCGGAAGTGGCGGCATTGATCCAGACCCACCGCCCGCGGCTGGTCATGAACCTAGCCCTGCCTTACCAGGATTTGTCCATCATGGAGGCGTGCCTGGCAACCGGCGTGGATTACCTGGACACCGCCAATTACGAGCCGCCGGACGAGGCCCGGTTCTGCTATCAATGGCAGTGGAATTACCACGAGCGCTTCCGCGAGCGCGGCATCATGGCGCTGCTGGGCTGCGGCTTTGATCCCGGCGCGACGAATGTCTTCTGCGCCTACGCCCTGAAGCATCACTTCGATGAAATTCACAGCGTGGATATCATGGACTGCAATGCCGGCGAACATGGCCGGCCTTTTGCCACCAACTTCAATCCCGAGATCAATATCCGCGAGATCACCCAGCGCGGCAAGTTCTGGGAAAACGGGCAGTGGCGCGAAATCGAGCCTTTATCGGTTCATCGGACGTTTGACTTTCCCGGCATCGGCCCCCGCGAGATGTATTTGCTGTACCACGAGGAGTTGGAATCGCTGGTCCGGCACCTGCCGGGTTTGCAGCGCATCCGGTTCTGGATGACCTTCAGCAAGCAATATCTGACGCATCTGCGCGTGCTGCAGAATGTCGGCCTGACCCGCATTGATCCGGTCATGTATGAAGGCCGGCCGGTCGTGCCGCTGAAGTTCCTGAAGGCGGTGCTCCCCGAACCGACGGCGCTGGCGGAGCATTACCGCGGCCAGACCAATATCGGCTGCCTGATGGAAGGCGTGCGGGACGGCAAGCCCAAAAGGGTCTACATATACAATATCTGCGATCACGCCGCGTGCTACCGCGAGGTTCAGGCCCAGGCGATTTCCTATACCACCGGCGTCCCCGCCATGATCGGCGGGATGCTGATGCTTACCGGCGTCTGGCGCGGGCAGGGGGTGTTCAATGTCGAGCAATTCGATCCCGACCCGTTCATGGAGCAGATGACCCGGCGCGGGCTGCCCTGGGTCGCGGAAGTGCTCGATCCGCCCGCGGAAAAGGCTGGGCGGATTTAATCGCCCGCAGTCTCGAACCGGCCGTTGCGGAACTGCGCCTTGCGTTCCGGCCAGCGGGCGGCGCTGGCCCGGGGATCGAGGCCCAGCAATTGCAGCGGGTTATCGAAGCCCACCTGCCACAATTCGGCTTCCGACAGGACGTTCAGGGAGGCCAGGTGGTTCATGCATTGCAGCATGGTGGCTGAAGAGCCGGCGAGGTAGGGCGTGCCGGCAAAACCGATCCGGCCGTTGGGCTCCAGCACCACAGCGTGCCCCTGGAAGTCGTAAGTGCCCGGCGGCTGCCCGGCCAGGTCGGTGGCATCGCTCACGACGGCAAACCGCCGCAGGGTCTTGGCGCGCAAGGCCACCCGGATGAAATCTTCCGGCAGGTGATGGCCGTCGGTAATGCACATGCCCCAGACATCGTCGCAGGCCAGCAGCCACCAGAGCGGGTTCTGATGCCGGTTGATGCTGTTGGGCAGGCCGTTGCCGAGGTGCGTGCAGGCCTTGGCGCCGGCGCGGACGGCCGCTTCCAGCGCGTCGTCGCCGGCTAATTGATGGCCCATGGAGACGGTGACGCCGGCCGCGGCCACCTGCCGGATCAGTTCGGTGACGCCCGGCACTTCCGGGGCGACGGTAAGGATGGCGATGTTGTTGCCGGACCATTCCTGGAACTGCTGGAACAGTTTGAAGTCCGGCTGGCGGATATGTTCCGGCGGGTGAGCGCCGCGCGCGCCTTCCTGGGGCGAGATGAACGGACC
>JAXGSX010000296.1:0-4372 GCA_040775225.1 Kiritimatiellia bacterium
CTGCATTCATGCCGCGCGGCACTACGCCTGGATGGATGACGCCGCGGACCTGGACGGTAATCCCCGGGTGGACCCGGCCTGGCGCCTGCCGGACATCGGCTGCTACGAATTCATGCTGCGCCGCGGCACCATGTTCTCCATTCGATAAAGCCAATTAATCCACAATAATAATGTTGATATTCCTCTTATGTCTGGCGTGCTTGCTCCCGGCGGCCGGCATCTGCACGGCCAGCGCGGCCGAACCCGCCCCGGGCAACACCCCCGGCGGCAACCTGCTGGTTAACGGCGGATTTGAGGCGGTGGAAAACATCGGCCTGGATGCCGCCGCCATCCCCGGGTGGACCGCCAACGGCGCGCGCCAACAAGGGCTGCTGATCAAGCAGGACAGCGCGGAAGATTTGTTCGGCGCGCAAAGTCTCAAACTGCAAATGCGCGCGCGGCCCGCCGGCGGCGACTGGGAGATCAGCCAGGACCTGCCCGCCGCCGTTTTGCAGTCCAACCGCGATTATGTTTTCACAGGCTGGATGAACTCGTACAAGGGCAGCGGCGCTTTCAAGATCAGGCTGGTTAAGCAAGGCGCCCCGACCCAGGAGTTTGTTCTGGCCGCGTGGGATGGGCAGGGCGAGTACCGGCTGGGATCGGGGCGCTGGATGGAATATTCAAAAGTCTTCAATGCCGGCAACAGCGACATGGTGCAAATTGTCTGCGCCCTGAAAACCGCTGAAAAATTCATCGGCGATACCGTCTGGTTCGATGGGCTGGCTCTGAGCCCGGCTGAAAAACCGCCGGAACCGCGGGCGGCGCCGGAACCCGGCGTGTTTCCCAGGGAAATATACCTGCAGGCGGATGCCCCGGGCGGCGGCGACGGCGCTCCGCTCACCCCGTTCAACCGGCTCCAAACGGCGCTGGATGCCGCCGGACCGGGAACCGTCGTCCTGGTCGGGCCGGGTGTTTACACGGGCAGTGCGGTGTTCCGCCGCAGCGGCGGCGCCGGCGCGCCGCTCACGCTGCGGGGCGCGGCCGGAGCCGTGCTCCAGGGCGCGGAGGCGGTCAAGCTTAACTGGCAACCCGTCCCGGATTGGGGCGCGGGCGTCTATGCCGCTCCCAGCCCCATCGGGTTCATCCGCGGCATTTACTTCAGCGCCGATCCTGCGGAACCGGGATGGAAACTGCCGCTGATCCGGTATGAACGCGCCGGCGATGCCGTCCGGGCGGCGGACGATATCTGGCATTTCCGCAACATATTCCGGGACGGCATCATGACGCCGGAAAAACAGCCGGGGCAGGGGTTTGAACTGCTGCGGGCGGTCGCCATGTTCAATCCGGAAGATCGCCGGGTTTACATTCGTTTCGGCGATAACCGCGACCCGAACGATCTGTTTTTCCGGCTGGTGCGGGGAGAATCGCTGATTGAAGCGGACGGCGTCAGCAATGTTGTCGTTGAAGGCTTGAGCCTGATCAATGCCGTCAAAGGCGTCAACATCAAGCGTTCCCAAAATGTCATGGTCCGGAACTGCAAATTTACGGCCGTGGAATACGGCATCAAGGCCAAGTTTTCGCGGGCGGTCAAGGCGCTGCACAATACCCTGACCCTGCATGCCTGCCATGAAATGAATCCGCACAAGCAGTCCGTCAATACGCCGCAGGGGCCGCGTTTCCAGATGGATGTCTGGGGAGCATACAAGTGGGTGGGGTACTACGACCGCTGCGCCATCGTCTTGAGCGAATCCGCGGACTGCGAGGTGCTGGGCAACTACATCCATGATTACTGGGACGGCATCAGCGTCGGCGGCCGGCAGGCCCCGGGAAACATAATCAGCCGGAATTATATCGTCAACATCCGGGACGACGCCCTGACGGTTACCGGCGATGCCGGCCAGCAATGGCGTGGCAACACGATCATGAACGCCTTCGCCGGACTGCGCTACTGGCCCAACCCGCATAACCGGGGGCCGGTTTACATTTACGGCAACCGCTTCCTGCAAAACCGCCAGGACAACATCCGGTTCATGCACAGCACGGACGCGGAAATCCATATCTACCACAACACCGCCGTCGGCGGCGACGGCGTGCGTTACCATGCCGTCGAATCGGCCGGCACGCCGAATGTGCATGTTTATAACAACTTATTCCTCGGCAATTATTTCGGCATGACCACCCGGGTGCGCCAGGGCGGCATCGTTCCCAACTTCAAGGGCGGCTTTAACGTTTACCTGGACGACCCGCATGATGTCATCGCCAAATACGGGCTGAACGAACAGGGCGCATGCGGCGCGGATTTCATTGAAAAAGGCGTTGACCTTTCAACGTATTTCGGCCGGCCGTTGCCGGGTTGTCCGCCGGGTTATTTCGAAGGCAAGGCGCCGGACTGCGGGGCGTCCGCGCTAAAAGTGAATAAAGGAGAATGAGCGAAGATGAGTCTAATGGTAAAAACAACGATCATGTTTGTGGCGGGCTGTTTTTGGGCCGCCGCTGCGCCGGGCGCGCCGGACCTGGTGCCGCTGCCGCAATCTTACCGGGAAACCGGCCCCGCCCTGCGCCTGGCGGCGCCGCGCATTTTCATTGAAACCAATCGCCAGTGCGAAATCGCGGCGGAGGAAGTCCGGCGGCGCATCGCGGAACTGGGCGGCGCTCCGCCCGACACGGCTCCCGCGGGCGAGCCGGCGGCGCCCGGCATTTACATCCTGACCGCGCAGGCCGGCCCGGCGGCGCGCCTGATTGAAACCCATCAACTCCAGGTCACCCCCGCCGATCCCGGCCCCCAGGGCTACGTCCTGAAGTCCACCCCCGAACAAATCGTCATCATCGGCTCGGACCGCGTGGGCGCATTGTACGGCGCCGTGACCCTGCGGCAATTGATGAAAAAGTCCGGGCCGGATATCGTCTTGCCGGCCTGCGCCATCCGCGACTGGCCGGATTTCCGCTACCGCTCCAGCATATCTTTCCAACGCGGCCTGGAACGGCTGGCTTACGACGAAAAGACGCCGGAGGACCGCCTGGCAGCCTGCCAGGCCGGCTTCGACCTGATGCTGCGTTTTAAAATGAACATGGTGTTCGACTATACTTATTCCCGTGTGAATATCTGGGATATGCCGGCCGACCGGAAAAAATTCATTGCGGCGGCCAACGCCTACGCCGCGGAACGCGGGATTTACCCCGCCAATTACGACAACACCGCCGCGGGCAACTACCGCAAGGGCGCTATTCCCAAGCCATTCCAGAACTGGCCCTGCGTGCAGGAATCGCGCAGCCGGAAATTTTCTTTTTCCTGCTGGAGCGCCGACGAACTGCAGCGCGCGAAGATTGAAAAAACCGCAGATACCTTCCGGGAATGCAATTTCAAGATGGTGCTGATCCACCCGGTGGATGGCGGCGCGATAGAGGACCCGGAAAAATGGAGCCGGCGCTGCCCGGAATGCCGCAAACGCTGGAAGGATGATGAACGCTGGAAAGCCACGGCGCACCAGGTGGGCATGTGGGCGGAGATTTTCCGCGAACGGGCGCCGGACGTCATCCTGGAGTCGCCGGCATATCCCTATAACGCCGTCTATTCCGTCCGCGCGCGTTTCCCGAACGTCAGCGATGAAACCTGGCGCATGAATTCCGTGGACTTCTGGACAAAACTCAACCGCGCGCTTGATCCCAGCGTGCCTTTCGGCACCTGGACGAGCTGGCGGCAGCCCATGGCGAAATACCGGGAATGCCTGGCCGGCCGGAGCGTCAGCGTCTGCAGTCCTTATCAATACAGCGCGGGCATTTTTTCCACCTCTTTCCGCCGCATTGCCGCGAATTATTTCAATAACCCGGACGATATGTTCGTGGTGCGCGGCACGGACGGCAACGGCAACTGGCTGACCTTGATCAATTGCTGTGAATTCGCCTGGAACACCGCTTCGCCCGGCAGTGTTCCGGATTACGACGGCCTGTTTTACGATCCGGAAACCGACCATACCGCCCCCCCGGAAATCATCCGCGGGTGGCTGCCGAAGGCCTGCCGTAATTTTTACGGCGATGCCGCGGGCGACCTGATCACGCCCATGTATCAGTCCGGCGTCCAGCCATTCTACATCGCCAATCCGGGCCGCATCCTGGACCGCGCCAACAAGGCCCGGCGCGCCCCGCTGGCGGATGTTGATCCGGACCAGGTCAGCAGCAATTCCGACCTCGGCCGGATCGCGCCGGACATAATTGACACGCCTGAGCGGATGGCGGCGCAGGTCCAGGCCGCGTCGGTTTCGCTGGCGGCGCTGGAAGCGGCGTGGCCGCTCTGCGACACCATCCCGCCGGCTCCGCGGAAGATTTATATTTACCACTACCGGCGCATGCCGCAGATTTATGCCGTGGCGCGCGCCGTGCATGCCGACCGGGCGGC
>JAXGSX010000297.1:0-4368 GCA_040775225.1 Kiritimatiellia bacterium
GCCGTGCAGGCCGCCCCAGATGACGAAGGTCCAGCCCGCGCCATGCCAGAGTCCGCCCAGCAGGAAAGTCACCATCAGATTGATGCAGGTGCGGGCTTCGCCGCGGCGCGACCCGCCCAGGGGGATATAAAGATAATCGCGCAGGAAAGACGACAGGGAAATATGCCAGCGCCGCCAGAATTTCTGGATGGAGCCGGCCAGGTAGGGCGCATCGAAATTCAAGGGTATATGAAATCCCAGCAACAGGCAAAAGCCGATGGCCATGTCCGAGTAAGCCGAAAAATCGCAGTAAATCTGGATGGCATAGGCGTACACCGCCGCAACGGCATCCCAGGCGCCGTACAAATCCGGCCGCGCAAACACCGGGTCCACAATTTTTTCAGCCAGGTAATTGGCCACCACGATTTTCTTGAACAGCCCGCCCAGAATCATCGGCGCGGCGCGGCGTCAGCGGCACGGCCAACTGCCCGATCAAGTCGCGGGCGCGAACGATCGGCCCGGCGACCAGTTGCGGAAAAAACGCCAGGTACAACGCGAAGTCCATCCAGCAGCCCGCCGGCTCCATCTGCCGGCGGTAAACGTCAATCACATAACTCAAGGCCTGGAACGTGAAAAACGATATGCCAACCGGCAGAATGATGCTGCCGAGATAGTTGAAAACCGGAAGCCATGACTCCACGCTGGCATTGGCGGAAAAGCGGTGCATCACCCAAAACGCCTGCTGCGCGAAAAAGGCGGCGTACTTGAAAAACACCAGCACGCCCAGGTTGAGCATTACCGCCGCGGCGAGCGCCAGGCGCCGCGCGCCGGCCCGGCGCGCCCGGCTGATCCACAACGCCAGCAGATGATTGGCCAGGCTGGACCCCACCAGCAATCCGACAAAACGCCAATCCCAGTAGCCGTAAAAAAAATAGCTGGCGGCCAGCATGCACCATTTCCAGACCAGGGCGCGCCCGCGCAGCAACCATCCCAGGGCAAAGACTACCAGAAAAAACAAGGCAAAATCAATTGTGGGAAAAAGCATAAAAAAACAGCAGCATTCCCTATGCCCGGCTGCCCGGCCGGCTTACAGGCCAGTACGTATGGTTTGGATGAAATGTATCATTTTGTTCCGGCCAGGTCAACGGAAACGGCGCGGACGTTACGGTTATCAGCATCCCGCCAGCGCGCCTCGGCCAGGTGGCACCGGCACCAGCGGCCGGGCGCCAATTCTTTCAACGGCGGCAATTGCGCGCGGCAGATATCAATGGCGTACGGGCAGCGCGGATGAAACGGACAACCGGCGATCGCGGCCCCGGCGGCCGGCGTTTCACCTTGCGGCACCCGGCGGGGGAAGCGGGCGACTCCGGCCGCGCGGTCCAAAACCGGCACGGCCGCCAGCAGCGCTTCGGTATAAGGATGAGCCGGATTGCGGAACAGACCATCGGCGGGGCCGGATTCCATGATCCGGCCGAAATACATGACGTACACCCGCCGGCACATGTAATTTACCACCGCCAGGTCATGCGCAATGAACAACCAGGCCAGCCCGGCGGAGCGCTGCAAATCGCGCATCAGACGCAAAATTTGCGCCTGCACGGAAACGTCCAGGGCCGATACCGGCTCATCGGCTACAATTAATTCCGGACCCAGCGCCAGGGCCCGGGCTATCCCCACCCGCTGCCTTTGTCCGCCGCTTAATTCGTGGGGATAGCGCCGGACGTAATCCGGCTCCAGCCCGGTCTGCCGCAGCAATTCCGCCACCCGTTCCCGGCGGGCGCGGCGGCGGCCGCGGCGGTGCACCGCCAATACTTCGTCCAACGCCGCGCCAATGGTCATGCGCGGATTCAGCGACCCGTATGGATCCTGGAAAATCATCTGCGCCCGTTGCCGGAATGATTGGAGCGCGCGCCCGCGCAGGGCGGGCACCGACAGGCCGTCGAAGGTCACGGCGCCGCCGCTGACGGGCGCCAGCCGCAGCACGGCATTGCCCAGCGTGCTCTTGCCACAGCCGCTTTCGCCGACCAGGCCGACGCTTTCGCCCGCGCCTACCGTGAGGGAAACCCCGTCCACCGCCATAATCCAGCGGCGGCGGCCCGCGGGATACCGCACCTGCAAGTTATTTATTTCCAATAAGGGCATCGCACCCAGTGTCCTTCCCCCGCCGCGGTTAATTCCGGATCGTTGCGCCGGCAAGCCGGCCGCGCCAGCGGACAACGCGGATGGAATTTGCAGCCGTCCGGCAGGCGCGCCGGGTGCGGCACCGCGCCGGGTATGCCCGCCAGTTCCACGCCGGCGCCGTCCAGGCGCGGGACTGCGGCCAGCAGGCCGCGGGTGTAGGGATGGGCCGGCGCGCCCAAGACCGCGTCCGTCGGGCCCGTTTCCACAATCCGTCCGGCGTACATGACGTTCACCCGCGCCGCCACCCCGGCGACCAATCCCAGGTTATGCGTGATCAGCAGCACCGCCATGCCCAGTTCCGCCTGCAGGCGCGCCAGCAAATCCAGGATCTGGGCCTGCACGGTCACATCCAGCGCCGTGGTCGGCTCGTCCGCCACGAGCAGGCGCGGCCGGCACGCCAGCGCCATGGCGATCATCACCCGCTGCTGCATGCCGCCGCTCAACTCGTGCGGATAAGCGCGCCAGCAGCGTTCGGGGTCCGCCAGCCCGACCATCTGAAACAGACGCAGCACTTCTTCCCGCGCATTCACTGCATCCCGGTGCAGACGCAACGCTTCCGCCGCCTGCCAGCCGGCGCAAAACACCGGATTCAGCGAACTGGACGGTTCCTGAAAGACATACGATATCGCCGCGCCGCGCAGACGCATCAAATCGCGCAACGGTAAAACGGCCAGGTCGCGCCCGTCAAACATCACGCGCCCGCCCGCGATGTAACTGGCGCCGCCCACCAACCGCGCCAGCGACAGGGCCGTGACGCTCTTGCCCGATCCGCTCTCGCCGACCAGCGCCACGGTTTCGCCGGCCGCCACGTCGAACGACGCCCCGTCCACGGCCCGGATCGGCTCCCGCGCCGCGCGAAAATACACCCGCAAGTCCTCCACGGCCAGCAAGGGCCCCGCGCCGGATTTTGTCATGTTGGCAATCATGGGACTCCGTATCCGCCGGCCAGGAGCGCGGGTAATTCCTTCAGCGATTGCACGAACACGTCCGCCGCCAGATCAGGGGGCGGCGGCGAGCCGTTGGTCAGGAAAAAAGTCAGGGCGCCGGCCCGCCGGCCGGCTTCGATGTCGTAACGGTAATCGCCCACGACCGCCAGATCCTGCGCGGCCAGGCGCAGACGCTCCGCGGCCAGGCGCACGCCTTCCGGGTGTGGCTTGGGCCGCGCCACATCGGCGCGCGTGACCACCACGGCGAAATCCTCCAGCGCCACGCGCTCAAAGTTGGCCAGCGAGGCGCACACGGCAGACCGGCTGTTGCGCGTCAGCAATCCCACGGGCATGCCGCGTTGGCGGAGCCAGTCAATCAAATCTTCCGCGCCTTCATTGGGCCGCGCGGCCGCCGCCGCCTCCGCCTCGTAACGCTCCAGCACCGCCTGCGCCTCCCGCCGCGGGTATGCCGGCAACTGGTCCAGGAATTCCAGGATGGCGATTCCCGGCGGGCAGCCGATGGCGCGTTTGATGGCGGCGAAGTCTATGCCGCCGGGGCGCGTCAGAGTGCCGTCGAAGTCAAACAACACGGCGGCGACGTTCTTTTTCAGGCGGTCAACCATCACCGCTTTCTCCCCCGTTAAATTCACTCATTCCGCCGGACGCAGGCGCGGATCAAGCGCGTCACGCAGGGCGTCGCCCAGCAGATTGAACGCCAGCACAATCAGGAAAATCGCCAGCGTGACAAACGTCAGTTCCCACCACATTCCCTGCCAGAGCCGCAGCCGCGCGTTGCTGATCATGATGCCCCAGGACGGCTCGCCCTGGACGCCGATGCCCAGGAAACTCATGAAAACCTCCGTGGAGACCGCGGCGGGAAACCGCAGCGAAAAGGTAATGATGACCACATGGAAAATATTGGGCAGGATATGGCGGAACATGATCCGCGCATGGCTCATCCCCAGGGCCTGCGCCGCCAGGACGTAAGGCCGGGTTTTGTGTTTGAGCACTTCGCCGCGGATCAGCCGCGACAGGCCCACCCAGGTGGTCAAACCGATGCCGAGGTAGACCCCGGCCAGGCCGCGGCCCGCCACCATGGCAATCGCCAGGATGAACAGCAAGCCGGGTATGGATGCGAAAGTGGAATAAATCCAGACGATGAAATCGTCCACCCGCCCGCCGAAATACCCGGCCAGGCTGCCGAGCAGCACGCCGATGGGAATGGCGATGCAGGAAGTAATAATTCCCACCAGGAAGGCGATGCGCGCGCCCTGGACGATCC
>JAXGSX010000298.1:0-4361 GCA_040775225.1 Kiritimatiellia bacterium
CGAAGATCCCTCCGGCATCATCATGGTGGTCACATCCGAGATGTACCAGCAGAAACTGAAGCAGATCGAAGAAACCAAACCGCTGGTAACGCGCACATTTGTTCTGCGCTACATGAACGCGGTGGACCTGGTCGAGCAAATCAAATTGCTGAAAATCCTCTCGCCGCGCGGCACGATCATCACCAGCCAGGGCAAGGAACAGCATAATGCCAGCATGAAGTCAACCTCGCTTGCCACCGACATCCAGAATCCCAGCATCACCACCGAGGTCATCGTGTCGGATATCCGGGAATACGTTGACCGGGTGGGCGCGCTGATCGAGAAACTCGACAAGCGCGAGCCCCAGGTGTTCATTGAAGCCCGGATCATTGACGTGATCACCGGCAACAGCCAGAAACTAGGATTCGACTGGGCCATGCTGGACCGGTTCGGCGTCACGGCCGGGTTGACGGACCTGAAATGGACGTTTTCCGACGAATCGGAAAAAATCAATACCACGGCCAATAGCGATAACCAGTACGACCGCCGCGCCGCCACGGATGTCATCAACAAACGATTCAATATTTCCGGGCAACCCTACGAGGAAAGCGTCACAACCTATGAAGAACAGCCGCCGGACTCCGGCAACTGGGTGTCGAAAACCGTCGTGACGCCCACGCGCACGATCTCCGATTCCATCGCGGCCGGGCGCGACGTCGTGGCGGGGCGCGCATACAATGCCACCGATACCACGCTGGAAACCAAAATGGGCGCGGCCTTCCTGACGGTTTCCGAGGCATCCCTCTTCCTGAGCGCGTTGAAGAAAAGCAATAACGCCAATATGATTTCACATCCCCTGTTGATCGTGGGCAACAAGGTTGAAGCCAAAATCCACGTGGGCGAACGTTACCCGACGGTCTTTTCGGAAAAAACCACGGACAGCACCGGCGGCATATCCCGCGATTCCTACTCGGAAAAGGTGGAGTGGAACGACCTGGGCCTGACCTTGTGGGTGATCCCGGAAATAGATTCCGAAACCCAGGTGGTGCGGATGACCGTCAATCCGCAAATGAGCACCTGGGTCAAGGATATTACCACGCCCCAGGGATCGGTGTACCCCGTGATCAGCACCCGGCATCTTTCATCCCGGGTCAATATTCCCAGCACGCACACGGTAGTCATCGGCGGCTTGATGGAGGACAGTAAAAGCCAGAAGGAATCCCGCGTGCCGATCCTGGGCGATATTCCGCTGATTGGCTTGCTTTTCCGGCATACCGAGGATGTCGTAGAGCGTTCAAATCTGTTGATCATGCTGACGCCGACAATTCTGGACGAAAACGAGCCGCTGACCGGATTGGAAGTGATCGGGCGCCAGGCCATGTCGGAATTTGATTATACCCCGCTGGATCCCAAGACTGCGCCGTCCGGCATGGGGGACGATCTGACCAATGCCGCGCCGGCCGGCGCCGAAACGCAGGAGCCGGCGGTTACGGCAACCAATGCGGCGGTGGAATCCGCCCCGGCTGAACCGGCGCCTTGACATGCATTTCCTGCCCAAAAGCGCCTGGCGTTACGCTCTATTAATGATGATTTTGCTGGGCGCCGTGGCCCTGGCATCGTATTCCATCATTGATTTTCTGCAGGAACACATGGAGGAATGGACGGATCAACAAGCCGTCCGCGAGTTAAGCGTCGCCATCTGGTCGCTGACCATGGGCGCCATGTTTTTGACCGGCGCCTTTGGCATGTGGGGAATCCGTTCCGTCGTGGAAATCGAGGGGCGGCGCCGCATAGGCCGGTTTGTCGCGGCCATGGATTATCTTTCCGACGGGCTGGTGCTGCTGGATAACAACGGACGGGTTATCGCTTATAATCCGGCCCTGGTCCAAATGCTTCCCCGTCACATCCGGGAGTTGAAAAGGCTCCGCCTGACGGAAGTGTTCGAGTGTCTGACTCAGGCCGACCTGGCATGCCTGCTGGATTTGACTACGCCGCTGGAGTTTGAGCGCGATTGCTTTTTCGAAGGATCCCTGCACACCGTGCGTTTTCGTTCCCAGCCGTCTTCGGGCGTGCGGCTGGTGCTGGTCAGCGACGTCACTGAGATGCGTTCGCTGGAAATCCGCCGCCGGCAGACCGCCTTGTTGCAGTTGGTGGGAAGGATTGCCGCCGGCGTGGCGAATGACTTCAATAATATTTTGTGCGCCATTGCCGGCCATGCGACTTTGCTGGCCCGCGCCCGCCCCCCTGGCGGCGACGGCCAGGGATCGCTGTCAGACATCCAACGGCAAACCCAAAAAGGCGCGTTGCTTTCCCGGCAGTTGCTGGCCTTAAGCCGCGCCGGCGCCGGCGGCGCGCCCGGCGCGCGCGTTGAACGCCATTTGAAGGAGGCGGCCGATTTGCTGCGCGTGGCGTTGACGCCGGCGTGGAAGGTGCAAGTCGTTGCCGGGGGTGAGTTTCCGCGGACGCCTTTGGCCGCCGGGCAAATCGAACAAATTGTGCTGAACCTGGGCCTGCTTGCCGCGGATGCCCAGCCGCGCCCGGGCATATTAACCATCACCCTCCTGCGGCGCGGGGAGGGCAATCTGGCGCATGTGTCCGAGCGATTCGCGACGGTGCTGGTGATCACCGCCGAGCCGGTGCCGGACGGCGGGGCCGCCGACTCCATCCGGGATTACGCCGGCCTGTCGGCCATAGCCGGCCCGGACGACGGGGGCGCGATATTATCCGTCGTCAGATCCCTGGTGGAAGAAGCTCAAGGCGCTTTGGAACAGTTGCAGGCGGCTTCCGGTTTGTGCATTTACCGGGTTTGCCTGCCGCACCTGGCGCTGCCGGAAACGGCGCCGGATGCGGATCAGGAATATCCGCCCGAATTCAGCGAGTATCTCCGCGGATGGCGCATCACGACGGCCATCGCCGGCAACCGCGAGCCGGCCGGATTGTTCCAGTCGCTGCAGAATGCGGGAGTGGTTGTCGAGCGCCGTGAAAAATTTATGGCCGTCCTGGGCGCGGTGGATTCCTTGCAGGCGCAGGATGCCTTGATCGCGGATTTCCAGTTGTTGAAGACTGACTTTGAAGGAGTGATTAAAGCGATATTAAAATTATGCCCGCGCCTGGGCGTGGTTATCTTGTGTCCTGATCCCGATGCCCCGCCATCTGTTTTTTTGAAATCGCAGGTAGTCTATGCCGGCTACGGGGAACCGGTCGGCCACATTATGCAATTCCTGATTGCCGCCAAGGCTTTGCGCGCTTCCGGCCAGGCCCCCGGGGGATAGCCTCTCGCGGCAACATTCAAAACCGGGCGGCCCAAGGCCGCAATCTGCCGTAGGTAAAACTATGGCAGAGGCAGCCCAAAGCGGTTTCGACGCGGAAGCGCAGCGGCAATCCCTGCGGAACTGACTTGCCCCGCGGGAATCCAATGCCCCTGCAAAGCTTGCAATTGCCGGGGTTTTTTGTTATCAATTTTCCCGTTACCGGCCGGTGCGAGCCCGGACATGGCCGCCGGCCGGAACCGTCTCCCATGCCAGCTTAGCTCAGTTGGTAGAGCAGCTGATTTGTAATCAGCAGGTCGTCGGTTCGATCCCGACAGCTGGCTCCCTGTTTTTGTTGGTTAAAACAAGCGTTTTGACCTTTATCCATGCGGGGTTTCTGAATTCCCTCTTTTTCGCTTTTACGCTCGCTTGCTTATTTGTGCGGGTGTGTGATTGTATGCTTTTATGGTTTACAAAGCATACAGAAAGCAACATTTGCATGCCGGATGACGTGTTGTCAATTGCTGGATTGCTGTATGCTTTTCGATTTTAGAAAGCATACAGTCCCCTCTATGCTCGCAAATCCTTGTGCCAGGCCGCCCTGCTTTGCCCCTGCCGCGTCGTAAGTCTCCGGCCGTTGTCTTGTGCGCGCCGGGTGCCGGTAGTCGTGGCGGGCATCGTGGCGCGTCCTGGGCGGGGTTGTGGCAGTGGATTGACTTTGCTATCGCCGCGCTGTCTGCCGCCCGCCGGGTCTGGTGCGGGTGTGGATCGCCTTGCATGCCCCTGGCGGTACCGGCCATGTACGGGGTTGACCCGGCAACGGTCGCCCGGGGTGCGGGTATCGCTCGCGTTCCTTGGCCGGTTTTCTGGCGGCCGTCGCCATGAATCCCGTTTTGACCATGACCGCCGCCGCCTGCCCGATTGACCCGGCCGGCATGACCTCAAAACTTGATGCTGTGCGTGCCTGCGCTGCCATGGCGGGGTGCGTTGTGGCGGGGTGCGAAGATATGCCGCGCCGCGGGTGCGTGGCGTGGCGGGCATCCTGTCGCCGATTATTGCTGATATTTCGGTTGCCTGCGATATGACCACGGCGGGGTTGGATCGGTGTCAGCCCATAATCCGACCCTTGCGCCC
>JAXGSX010000299.1:0-4351 GCA_040775225.1 Kiritimatiellia bacterium
CCGGCTTTCAGAAAGCGTCTGATTATCAGCAGCATGCTCGGGTCTTTGATCCGAACCGCCAACGCCTTCATCAGCCAGTCATGCGGTATCTTGTCGAAACACCCCTTGATGTCCGCCTCAATCACATGATTCACGGGTTTGGTCATGATGTTGTGCCCAACAGCTTCCAACGCTTTATGGCAGCTCCTGCCCGGCCTGAACCCATATGAACAGTCCAGAAAGTCCACTTCATAGATCGCCTCAAGTATTCCGACTATCGCCTTCTGCACGATTTTGTCTTCCAACGCAGGCATCCCCAGCGGTCTGCTTTCATGCTCGTTCTTGGGTATGTATACGCGCTTGGCCGGCTGCGGTTTATACCGCTTGGCTTTCAGGCGCGTTACCAGATCGTTCAGGTTTTCGTCCAGCTTTTCGCCGTATTCCTTCCATGTTACGTCGTCTATGCCACACGCCCGGTCTCGGCCAAGCTTCATGTAGCATGCTTTGAGAAAACCTGCGTTCAGCAAATGTGCCAAGCACGTAAACTGATACGCGGGTTCCTCGCGCGATCGTTTCATTATGAGGGGCAATTTCGCAAATGTGTCTCTCCGCTCTATGTCGGACATTTGTTTCCTCTCCCCTCTACGTTCTGCTGTCAGCCCCTTCGGGTGGACTGTGTTGTCCGCACCGGGCATTACCCCGCCTACTCCCCTACTACGAGCCGATCCGACTGCCGCCCTGCCATACCGCCTCCTCGCCTCTTCAGCTTGTCGGCGGCTTTTCGAGAGCAGCGCGGCTCTCCCAAGTTCCAACGCACACCATCGCTTGCCCGCCACGGACTTAGACCCCGGCACGGCGGCTTGCACTCACCATTGCGCACAATCCGCTACTGGCTTCCAGAATATGCAGCCCTTGACCCTGTGCCACAAGGAGTATTTCGGGGCTCAATACCTTCACTTGCGTTGCGGCTGGCTCGCTCCTTTCCTATGGCTCCGCGCAACCCGTTGCCGCGTTACGCGCATAGTTCCGTTCCGACCCGGTGGTTAGCCTTTGGTCGTGCCCGGCCATGCCGGGCTTGGTGTGCGCCAGCTTCGCTTGGCGCACGCATTTCGCCTCCTTTGCATCGCCTATCAATGTGCCACATTCCCCTGTTTAAGGGCAGTATGCCAACCACCCTGTAACGAAACAATATATAATAGTGTGCAAATGTGTGAAAAATATTGACAAAACTTAAAACAAGGGGCGATGCGGAGGGGATTGACAAACATCCGAATGCGGACATTGCAACACCCGTAATTCCACGGCGTTATGGGAATTCCGCATCAATACGCGCGCCAAACATGGAAAAGGAATTTGTTTTCACACACCGCGCCGCCGGCGCCGGGTCGTCTTGCAGCGCCTGGTTGCCCCGACCGGCTGAAGCGGTTGCCGCCGCAATTCCCGGTACCGGCGGGGCGGCATGCCCACGATGCGGTGAAAAGTGCGGCAGAAAGCCGATACGGAAGAAAACCCGCAGGCATGGGCGACTTCCTTCACCTCCAAATCGGATTCAACCAGCAGCATGGCCGCGCGGTTGACGCGCGACTGCCGGATGGTCCGCCCCAGTGACCGGCCCACGGCTGACTGGAAAACCTGGCACAAGCGCGTGGGCGACACCCCCGCATGCCGGGCCATATCCTGAATCCGCATCGGCTGATTCAAATGCTCCAGCAGGTAAGCCTGCGCTTTTTTCACCAGGATCAGGTCGCCAAGATTGCCCTTTGCCGCGCTTTCCCCGATATATAACCGCCGCTGGCGTTCCGCCAGACTCATCAGTAGCAGCCACAACATCACCGTCACCCGCCCGCTGCTCAAGACCGCGGCGAATCCCGGCTCAATGCCATTGGCATCGTTGAACACATCCAGATAATCCGCCAGAATCCGGCGCAGGTATTCCCAGTCCGCCCGTTGCAGCGGCAAAGGGCCATGCTGCGCAAACGACGCCAGCATGCTTTCCCGCAAATCGAACCCGATAAACAGCCAGACCAGCGCGGCTTGACGGGACTTCGCATAGTGATGACACTGGTCCGGGCGGATCACCAGGGATTCGCCCGGATGAAACTTCATTGCCACGCCGTCCAGGATAACTTCGCCTTCGCCGCGCAGATTCACAATCAAGACATGCTTGACCATGTTCAAGTTCGGCGCCGCCTCGGCGCCGTAACCGATCCGGGCGCGGACAAACACGCGGATACCCCGCGGCAAATCCATGGCCGGAAACGTCACCCCGATATTGTGGCGCGACGGCTCCACCAGGCGCAAGGCCAGGCGCGCCAGGTCCGTCGGCCCGGCCGTCCCGGAATGGTTTGTCTTTTTTCTCCGCAGTCATCCTCCCCTGCCGCCGCCCTGATAGTCAAGCGCGGGCGGGCGCATTTTATGCCCGCCGCATCAGACCGCCAATCCCGCCAAACTTGCCCGCAATTCCCGCAGTACATCGCGGTTGCCAACCGCGGCATCGGCCAGCGCCTCATCCCTCGCCTTCAGCATGGCGCGATATCGGGCGCGAGGCCAGGCGCGCCGGGCTGGCAGCGTCGCTTCGCCCGGGGCAAATACGCGCGCCCCTCCCTCCTGCAGCGGCGGGATAATCGCCCCCAACCCTTCAAATACCTCCGCCAATGCCGGCGGCGCAGCCGGGCCGAAAATATGCCGCGCCATGCTGCGCGCGAATTCCGGGAAATTTTTCACCGGCGCATGCCGCCATAGACGGGCGCCCCAGAAGGCCAGGGCGGGCGGCATGGCATAGGCATAATAATCATGCCACCCCCAGGCGCACATCGTCCCCCCCAGCGCTTTTCGCCGCAGGCCGGCGGGCAGCGGCGGACGACGATCCGGCCGCCAGTTCGCCAGGCGCGCATCGGACATGAATCCATCCAGGTAGGCCTCGGGATAATGCGAATTGATCACGTCAAATCCCGCTTTGGCGAACTTGGCGAAACTGCACCCATGCCGCGGGCCGATCGGCCAGGCCTTGTCGGCAATCCGCCAGAACTGCACGATGATGTCCCGCGGCAAATCCACCGGGCGGGCGATGTCAATGTAATCATTCCACATGATCATGCGTTTGCCGTGCGCGGCAAGCATGCGCCGCACGCGGCGCAGGGCGCTGTAAAACAGCGCATGCACATCGGCATAACCTTGCCGCCGCATCACCCCCCCGCAGACGGAACACCGGTCCCAGGACCGCTTGGCCAGGGGAATGATGGGACAATCAATCTCGTCCGCGCCGATGTGCAGGTAAGGCGCCGGAAACAGCGGCGCGACCGTATCAATGATTTCATTGAACAATTTGTAGGTTTTGGGATTGCCGACGCACACAATGGATTCTGACGGGCGTTTGCCGCTGTTGGTAATCGCCGCAACGCCGGTCCGGCACATTAATTCCGGATAGGTCTTCAGGATCGGGATGCAATGGCTGGGAAATTCGATTTCCGGGATAATCATGATGTGGCGTTCCGCGGCATAGCGCACCATGGCGCGGATGTCGGCATGGCTGTAAACCCCGGCATATTCCCGCTCCACCCGCGCGACTTCCTCGAAGGCATGGGGATGCACGGTGATCGGGCCGCAGCATTGGAAATTGTACATCCGGCGGTTGACCAGCGGATGCCGCGGCAGTTCGATGGTAAACTGCTCGTTATCGGTAAAATGCACATGCAGCACATTCATCCGATTCTCCGCCATCCAGTCCAGAATCCGCATTATGCGCGGCAGGGAAATGAACTTGCGCGCCGGATCAATCATGAAGGCGCGCCAGGGGGAATCTGGCCAGTCATGCCATTCGCCGCAGGCCAGTCCCCACTCGCCGGCGCGGCGTTCCAACCGCCGGATCAGGTCGTCAACGCCGTAGTAGAGCCCGGCGGCGGCGGCGGATTCCAGCCAAACGCCGCCATGATCAACGCGCAAAACAAAACCTTCCGGATGGGAATGCACGGCGGAAAGGTCGGCGCGCAGATTCAATCGTATCGTCACGTTTTTGCCGGCGCTTTTTGCGGCGGCGGCATTGACACCAAAATCTTTTTTCAACCGTCCGGCCAGGCGTTGCGCCTCCGCGGCGACGGATATGGAACCGGGCGCCACGGTTACCCGGCGTCCGGTCAGCGGTAAAAATCCTTCAGCAGCCGCGGCATATTTCGGCGTAAAATGCGATTGAATTGACATGCCGAATCCCTTTCCCATGTTCCATTTGGCAGACAATGCCCCGCTAACAGAGGCTCAGCACAGCTTCGCCCTCCAGCAGATTACTATTCATCAATCGGTCCGCTGGAGGGCGAACCTGCGGTGAGCCTGCCGCATGTCCGCCATTCCATCCGCTGGAGGGCGAACCTGCGGTGAG
>JAXGSX010000300.1:0-4345 GCA_040775225.1 Kiritimatiellia bacterium
GCGCGGTCCGGATCACCGGGACGCCTCCGGTGATTACCGTGCATCCCCAGTCCGTGACGGTTGACGTCGGTTCGGCAGTCGGTTTCATCGTGCGCGCCACCGGAACGCCAACGTTGACTTACCAGTGGCAGAAAAACGGCGTCAACATTGCCGGCGCCACTTCCAGCAATTATAATATCGCCGCCGCGGCGCTGATGCATGCCGGGCAATATCGCTGCCGGGTGGCTAATGCCTACGGCGCCGTTACCAGCCGGGTGGCTGTTTTGACGGTGAGGTTTAAGCCCATCCGCCGGGTCATTAACGATTACGATGGCGACGGGAAGTCCGATGGCGCCATAGTCAGCACTTCCGCCGTCTGGAAGGCGGTTTACTCCAGCATGTCGTACGTCCCGGAATACACGATATGGAATTCAGGGTTGAATGGATCGTTAACCGTGCCGGGCGATTATGATGCCGATTTTCGGACCGATCCCGGAATGTATAATCCCTCTTCCGGCAGGTGGTATGTTTATTTGAACACCACGCCTCCGCAATTACTGACGGCGCAGTATGGATCCCCCAGTGATTTGCCGGTGCAGGCGGATTATGACGGCGACCGCAAAACCGATCCATGGCTTTACAATCCGCAGACCAGGGTTTGGAAAGGGCTGAGATCATCCCAGAATTATGCCATTTACACCATGCCTTTCACGCTGGGCGGGCCGGGATTCCGACCGGTGCCGGAAGATTACGACGCCGATGGCAAGGCTGATCCGGCCGTATATTCGGAAACGACCGGCGAATGGATAGTCGCCTTGAGCGGTTCCGGATACCAGAAGGAAAACATGTTCTTCGGCGGACCGAACTACTCGCCAGTGCCGATGGATTACGATGGCGATGGCTTGGCCGATCCGGGAATATACGAGCGTTATTCTGGTCTCTGGCAGGTCGCTATGTCCGGTCAGGGGTATGCCATTGTCAGCGCTGTTTTGGGAACAACGCGTTGCCTGCCGGTGATGGCGGATTACGATGGCGACGGCAAGGCCGACCCGGCGCTCTACCAGTTGTCCACAGGGTTCTGGCGCGTTTATCTCTCATCGCAGAATTATGCGATGATATCCGGCTATTTCGGCAACTGGCAATATACGCCAGTCACGGAATCCGTTGCCTGCCGCCCGTAAAGATTCCGCCTTCAACCTATATCCGGCAGTTGGCAAGTATGCTGCAGATGCGCGGCGCGAAAACATCTAGTCCCTTGCGCCTACGTCCTGCATCAATCAGCCGCCGGCAGATAACCGTGGTTGACATAAACCGGGCATCCGGCGCGGGTATATATCCGCGGCAAACGTTGCGATATGCTGCAGGAAATTTCATTGACGGAGGTGCCGTCAATCAAATCCACCAGTTCCTTGAAAGTGATTTCATCGCCACCCTGGCGTCCGATCAAAACCGCTTCAGCGCCGGCTTGGATGTCTGCCTGCCCGATATTGACCATGGTCTGATCCATGCAGATCACACCGACAATGGGATAGCGCTTGCCGCCGATCAGTGCGTGTCCCCGGTTGGATAATGCGCGCGGCAGGCCGTCGGCGAATCCCAACGGCAGAATGGCGATCCGCGTGCGTTCCTGGGTGCGGTAAGTCAGGCGGTAACTGATATAAGCGTCCGGCGGCATTTCACGCACATGGAGCACTTTGGCCTTGAGCGACATGACGGATGCGCAGCCGGTATGGCTAACCATGCCGTATAGGCAACCGCCCGCCCGCACCATGTCCAGTTGTGACTCAGGTAGTTGGAAAATGGCGGAACTGCTGGCAATATGACGCAATGGGATGCGGAATCCGCGCCGGTCTAAATCATTCAGCAATCCCAGGAAAACGCTCAACTGGCGCCGGGTATAGTCAGGAAAATTCGTGAGATTAGCCGGGAAGTGCGAAAAAATACCCGCCAGGCGCAGTCCCGGCAATTGACTCAATTTTTGGAGGAAATCGGGTGTCTCACCGGGTGTGATTCCCAGCCGGCCCATGCCTGTATCAATTTTCAGATGGACATTTACCGGGCGGCCGGCCGCCTGGCCGGCGGCGGCCAGGCTTTCGGCCATCTGCCAGGATGTGAGCGTCTGATCCAGGCCCCAGCGTGCAATCGCCGGCGCGTCAGCAGGTTGCCCCGGCCCGAAAATCAAGATGGGATTGCGCAAACCCGCCTGGCGCAAAGCCAGCGCCTCCTGCAAAAAAGCCGCACCCAGATAATCCGCCTTGGGCGCCAATTCGCGGCTGACTTCCACCAGCCCCAGCCCGTAGGCATTGGCTTTGACTGCTGCCAGGACTTTGGCGTTGGGCGCCTGCCGGCGCACGGCGTCAAAGTTGGCGTGCAGATTATCCAGGTTGATTTCAACCCAGGCCGGGCGTAGATTTACATTCTTGATGGTCATGTGAGTATCTTCGAAAGATCACGTTTGGAAATTCACTGTTATCCCATAGATATAATTTATCCCCAGGAAACGACGATATTCTTTAATGAAATTGGAGATGGCTTGTAACCTATAGTTCCGGTTTTTTGGCCAATGGCATCGTTCCCACCGAGCACACCAAGCAGGGCAATTTTGCCACAAAAATGCTCAAGATGCACAAGATTTTTAGATCACGAACGATTGCCGCGCCGACCGGCATCTGCCGGTCTGGCGGATTGGCTGACACCTGATACGCGAATCTATTCGGGTATCCGGGTGTCACCCGATCCATGTCCGCCTGGCGGACAGCGCGGCATGCCGCTCAATTCCACGGAACCTTCTCTTTTCTTTATTCCTTTCCTTTTTGTGCCTCTTGTGCTTCTTGTGGCCAATCTCTCATCCGGTTCCGTAATAAATAATCCCATCTTCTTTGTGGCTTGGCGTCTTTGTGAGAGAATAAATCGGTTTTCTGTGGGATGCTACTGAAATCACCCCGTTTATGGAGGGTCGGGTTCCAGCCCGACCTTTTTGTCAAGACTTTTGCAATTGGCTCTTCCTTTTTTGCGTTCATTGCGAGCTTTGCGGTGAATTACGCCATCCGATTACAGGTTCAGTGCTGTGCCGGCGCCTTGGCCGGCGGCTGGGGCTGCCAATGCAGCAAATCCGGATGGCGATCCACGAAATACGTGGCTTTCGGCTCGCCGATCAATCCCACCAGGCAGTGTTTGCGCGCCATGATGTCGTGCACCAGTTCCGGCAGGAGCCGGAAGTTGCGAATTTCGCCGGAATTCCGGACATGGATGCGCGGGCCGGTGCAACCATATAAGTGCTTGCCGATGCGGATATGTTCTGCGTCGGCATAGCTGATATCCAACTTGTCCGCAATAATTTTCAAAACCTTGAGTTCTAGTTCGGGTATGTTCAGTTTCTTCGGCTTGCGGTCAAAAGCAACCACAAATCCGCGCGGCACATCGCTGTGATAGGGCGGCGGCGGAATGCCGAAGTCCCGCTCCAACACCATGGACGTGATATCCTCGGCGCTGTGCGCCATCTTGCGGTAAATTGCGGTGCCGTCAATCACCTTGCAGATGTCCTCGGGGAATGGCCCGAAGATGTTTGGACGCGCCAGGACGATTTCCTCGCCGACGCCCACCAGGAACTGGGCGTTGATCTCCAGCACGGGATAAATCGCATCGAAATGCTCGACAATCACGCGCCGGCCGTGTTGGATTGCCTGCCGGATGGCCTGCGCGATTTCGCCGAGCTGCGAAAAAGCCATTTCAAATCGCACATCCAGATGGAAGGTTTGCGCAGTGAATTTTCCGTCCTGGGCCATGCGCATGAGCGGCAGGGGGCGAACATTGATTCCGGCATCGTCATTTGTCAGTTCCAGTCCCGGAAACATGCCGTTGATGATGGAAGACTTGCCCGTGCCGGCTTCGCCGAGGATGCCGATCAACTGGTCGTTGGCTGAGAGGTAACGTTGGCCGATGCTTTCGCCCAGCATCAAGAGCCGCTGGCGGCCGCGCGGCGCGTAATATGCCGCAAACCGCAAACATTCATGCCAGACATTTGATTGCATGGAATAGTTGCTTTCTTTTCAGTGGCATCCCATGGAAAATTGGAATGATGGAACGATGGAATAATGGGGACGGGGTTGCGGCGCACAATCAAGCGAGCAAAATACCGGAACCACGTTTAATAAAAAAAGTGCGGCCATATTTTGCAGCTCTTTGATTTTCAACATTCCATTGAGCCAGTTTCAAAAGTCTCGGACGACATGGAAGTCGTCCCACCAAAATGCAAAAACACCCCATTTTTGGAGGGTCGGGTTTCACCCCGACCTTTTTGTCAGGACTTTTGCAATTGGCTCCATTATTCCACTATTCCAGCATTCCCGCCCCTGTGGGACGGTAA
>JAXGSX010000301.1:0-4337 GCA_040775225.1 Kiritimatiellia bacterium
ACCACCGAACGGGCGCCGACATTTTCACTGCCGCCCTTCCGGCGCTGCGACGATACCTTTTCGCCGCGGCCTTTGTGTTTCGTCAAGAACCCGTCCTGGCCGACCGCCGGCGCCTGGCGCAGGATGCTGGAGCGCGATTTGCGTTGTCTGGACTGGGATGCCGGCATGTACGGCCGGTTGGGCGCCTCCGAACGCATCCGCCGCAATCCGCCGGCCATCCGGCGCGCGGATGCGCTGCAATTCCTGATCGGCAGCGAGGATGATCCCTCGCGTCATGCGCATCCGGCCGATTGCGCGGCGTTGGTGCTGAATGGCGGCGAATGCGCGGAAGAAGGCGGCATGTCCACGCGCATGGCGGCATTCCGCACCGCCGCCGGAAATTTTCCGGCGCAGGCCATGCTGGCGATCGGCCGCCGGCCGCCGGCCTGCGGAGATTCGGGCGCCGCGGTGCATGTTCCCTGCCGGCCCCCGCCATCGCTTTTGCGGCTCTGGGAACACCTGGCGATCAAGCTGGCATTCAACACCATCTCAACGGCCACGGCGGCGCGGCTGGGGCGGCTGCGCGGCAATTGGATGGCCTTCGTCGAGACGACCAACAAAAAACTGATCGACCGGGGCACACGGCTGGTGGCGGAATTGTGCGGATTGGATTACACCGCGGCCTGCATCGCCCTGCATGCAACCATGGCGGAACTGGCGGCCATGCCGGAGTCGGAACGGAAAAAATATTCACCGGTGGCGCTGACGGTTGAACGGGCCGGGTTGAAGCGTGATGGAATAATTCAAGGGTAAGATGTCAAGATGAAACGCGATTGGATCTGACCTATGGGCGTGAACCAGAACTATTTTTATGATTTCGACGCCGAGCCGGAAATCGGGAATTGGATTGCAGCCCGGCGGGCGCCCGGCCGATATAAGATTTCCGCAACCTTCACCCCGCCGGCGGCCGGAGAGTATACGCTGCTGTTGGCGCCGCGGCATCCGCCCGATAAATGGAAATTACTATCGCTGAAAGCCGCCGGGCGCGAATTCCAGGCTTATGAATCCTCGATTGCTTATGTCAGCCCAAACTCCTGCGGCGGCTGGCGGTACGCGTTTCATGTTTCCTTGCCGGCCGGCGCCCATGCCCTGGAATTGCGTGTGCAATCGAACGTGGAGGCGCCCGCAGCAGGATTCAAAGCTGCATGGATAAGTAATTCCACGCTGACAACGCCATCGGCAAAAAATAATCATGTGGCGCCGGCGTGTTATCCGCCCGGACAAACCGGGGCGGAGGCGGCCTTGGCGCCGATTGACCCGGGGACGTCTCCGGAACTAAAAGATTACATCCCCGGCATTGGCACGGATGCGAGCCCCAGCGCCGGCCGGTTCGGCTACACCAAGGGCGATGGCGTGCTGGATTGCGCCATGCCGATGCTGGGCGTCATTGACAAGATGTATCTCTGCGGCCACCCCCGGTACCATAAACCGTTCAAGTGGACTTATGCGGTGCTGCCGCCCGGCATTGATCCCGCAACGGCCTGGCATGGGTCAACGCCGCCGGCGAAGGTGGGCCTGGAAAACGATCACATCGCCGCCAACCACCTGTCCGTCCGATGGCAGGCCAGCTTGGCGGCCACGGCGGATTTCTTCGAGCGTCAAGCCGGGGCAAAAGTAGATTTCGCCTGCACTTACTCGCTGGCATCGCCGGGCATCCTGGTCGAAACCTCCGATCCGGGCTTTTCGCTCTCCATGCTGGAATACGCGGGCAATTACCAATCCATGCTGATTCCCCGAAAAGACGGCGTGGTTAGCATGCCGCTGGATGGCGATTTTTCGCTGGCCGGCACGATGGCGGAAAACTGGCTGCTTTTGTTCGGCGCGACGGAATTTCCCGATGTGCCGATACTGCTGGTGTTTGCCCGGGAGCCCGATGCCGTGCGGGTCCGGCGCAATCGCGCCGGACGGTTGACCGCACTGGATTTTCACCTGCCGGCTGTCGCCGGACAGGATACAAAAGTATTCTGCGCGACGCCCTTCGGCATCGAGAGTTTCGATCCGGGATCCCTGTATGGAGCAAAATACATGGCGGATGCGATCCGCCGCTGCCGGTTCTGGTCGCGGGCGTTCCTGGCCTTCCCGGTAAAATGCGCGGAGTATTACCAACCGGATGAACCCGCCGGGCATGTGAAAATCATCCAGCAATTCGAATATCGGAAGTTTCATGATGCCTGGGGAACGCCGCCATTAACGACCGCGCCGCTGCCGCCGCCCTTGACGCTGCTGGATGGCCGGGGAATAGTTAGGTTCGATGAGGCAGTCCATGATTACAGGTTTCCCTCCAAGTACGGGTATCTGAAAGGCGCCATTGGCCGCAATTATGCGGAGTATACCCTGCCGTACATGCCGCGCGCGCGCCGGTTTCCGCTGCGCGATACGCGCGACGGTCAAATTCCAGGCTTGCTGGCAGACGGCATGGACGAATATTTCGGCTTTCACGAGCAGTTTCACCCGGACAAGCAGGCGTATCCCTATGCGGGGTCCGCGTTGGAGCCGTACGCCTGGTCGGCGCCGTTGTTTAATTTCATGGCGCCGGAGGCCCGGCGGCGGCTGGCGGCCAAGCTTGCGGAACGGCTGCCGTTTGCTTGCGATGCCAAGCGGCGTTACATTTACCCGGCAATCCGATGGGGCGATTTAATGCGGGAGATGCCGGGAACTGACCGGGTATTAGCAATATACCGCGACCCGGCCATGAAACACATAGAGCTTTTCAACTGGTACTGGCGCAAGGAGCCGTTTACCGGCCTGGAATACCGGATTTGCTATCTGAATGTAGGTTTGTTCTCCAGCGGCAAAATCAAGACTGGCAGTCGTGCTGAAATCGTCGGCCTGCCAATGCCCTTGATCGAGAATGACTGGGGCGCGGGACTGGCGTTTTATTATATTTACCTGGCGGCGCAGGTTTCCGGCGATTATTCGGCCGTGCGCAAGCACTGGCAAACACTTTGCGAGGGATTTGACTATTTTGCCAGACTCCATGACTGGGCCTGCATGGCCACCGCCTACAGCGACAACGGCATTTCCTGGGTCGAAGGCGCCAATTACGGGGCCTTTACCGCATTTGTCAACCTGGCTGAAGCGGTGGGCGATCAGGATGCCTGCGCCAGGGGCGCGTACATCGCGGCCAAACAATTTGCGCTGCGCCTGGCTCAATTCGTATCCGGCTCTACGTATTTCTGCCGTTACCTTGATCATCAGCCGTGGTATATCACCAAGTTATTCCACGAGGAGGCCGCGCCCGGCGCCGGATTCCTGCATGTGCCGGAACTCGAATTTGCCGGGATATACAATCTGACCACCGAAGGCATGTATCCGGAAGTGTTTGCCGGCTTGATGGAATTTCTGCCGGAAGCATGGCGCCTGGTGCGCAGGATGGCACTGCAGGCTTATGCCGCCGGTTTGAAACACTGCGCCCTGGATGCATACTATAAAGTCCAGGGATGTGCTTCATGCCTGATTGCCGCCGCGTTGGACGATGATTTTGAGCCGGAAAATTTATTACGCGAAATCCGCGAGACGGAAAGCCGCGGACAATTGCTTCAGGAATGGCGCGGCATCCACATTTACAGCCGGCTTTTGCCCAAAAATTATTTCAAATGCCAGTTGCTGGCCTGGCAGGCAGGCAAAACTCATCTGGCTTGGCTGGAATTCTGGACCGATGTTGAAATTTCGCGCGCGGATTGGGATTGCGCCCAAAAGTCTGCCGTCATCGAATTCAAACTCCGCGGGAATCAGGCCGTCATCCGGTTCGGCTTGCGGCGCGCGCCGTCATCCGTGCGCTTGAATGGGCAAAAGTTGCGCGCATGGCAAGCGGATAAACAAAAGCTGACCGTTCCCGTCGCCGCGGGAGGCCGCATGGAATTGTCTTTCGCTTGACAAGCCGACATGGACCATGCCGGCCGGCTGATACGCCCCACGATCCGCACGGCAGTGGCGGCATGTTTGAAACGGCTCATCATGCCTTGCTGCGCCCCGTTCTTGGCGCCGGGACAACCGCAACTTGACGGACCGCGGGATCGCTGCACACAGTTATTCCACCGTCAGGGTCAATTGCGCAAGCAAAATCGGACCATCCAGGCGCAGGATGCCGTCCATCGGGTAATCCACGGCGAACCAGATATTGTACACCCCCGGCGCCAGGTACAAGTCCTGCGCCACGGTCACCGGCGGCAGGTTCATCAGCGGACCCTGGTAGGCCGGACGGCAGTTGGCGGGATTGCCGTCGAACGGCACCCAGGCCAGGGCGCCGTCCAGGTAATACCATAACTCGCCGGTTTGCGCACAGGCGGCCGCCCACC
>JAXGSX010000302.1:0-4306 GCA_040775225.1 Kiritimatiellia bacterium
CGGCGGGCAGGTTCATCATGTCCAAGGCAATCGTGACCGGCGCGCCGGCGGAAAGGCGCACATTCCCACCCACCAGCCCGTTGACACTCACCAGCGGACCGGCCACTCCGGGGTAGCCGCTGTCCGGCTCGCTGAACGCGCTCGCGCCGGAGGCATTCACCGCCTTGATCCAGTAGTAATACGTCACATTGCTCAACACTTCCAGATCGTCAAAGCAGGTTGCGGCGGTGTTTCCCAGAATACTTGCAGCATCCGGCGTATTATCCGCGCTGCGCCAGATTTCATAACCCGTTGCCCCGCTTTCCCTGTTCCAGACAACTTGCACCCTGCCGGGATATGTTCCGTCGCTGGCAAAAACAAACACAGGCGCAGATGGCGGCGGAATAACGTTAACGGTAAGCACTGCCATCTCGCTGGTGGCCGTGCCGGCCATGTTCGCGGCCACACACCGGTAAATACCCGCGTCGGCTGCGGCAATCGAATCAATCCGGTACAGCGCGCTGGTGGCCGCAGCAATATTCAAATCGTTTTTCTGCCACTGGTAATGCAACGGCGCCGTTCCCGCAGCCACCACCGTGAAACTCGCCGCCGCGCCGGGATCGTTCGTCTGTGATTGCGGATGGACAGTGATCTTCACCGGAGTATACACTTCCAAAGCCGTGTTGTTGATCACCGATTCCGGATTGCCCGCCAGGTCCATCCCCGCGAGCGCGATCGCCGCGGCGCCGTCAGCGTCCGCGGACTGGATGGTGTAGCTGTACGTGTAATTGTTGCCCGCCCTGGAAACATAACCGGCGGCATGGCCGTTCACCGCAACCGCCGGATTCCAGGCCAGGGATTCCGACGCCGCGAACGTGATCGTCACCGCCTCGCCCTGTCTGGCCAGCGCCGGACTGGCCGCGACCGCGCTGAACGCCGGCGGTGTCATATCGTAGGTCACCGTGTTGTCAGCGCTGGCGGACATCGCGTTCGCATTGCCTGCCGCGTCATGCGCCTTGCCGGCCGCAATTGACGCAATCACCGTGCCGTTTCCGGTCATGCCGCTCACCGCCACATTGTAGGAGGCGCCGCTGCCCGTGACCGTGGCTGCGGCCGCCCCGGCCGTCCCGCTCAGCGTCACATCCCCGTCCCCAAAGTCGGCCACCGATTCGCTGAACAGCACGGTAAAGTTAATCGGCGGCGCGTTCGCAGGATCCGCCTGGCCCGACGCCTGGTTGATCGTCACGGTCGGAGGAGTCATGTCCGCCATGCCGGCGTAGCCTTTGATGCAGAAATTGGCAGTGGGATCGTAGGTTGTCAGATCGTACCAGGCGCTGCCATCAGAACTGTAGTAGCTCTGTCCCGCGGAAGCCGTTGCCGCGCTGCTGAACCCGGGATAAGCGTACTCAACGGGCTGGGGATAAGTGTATCCGGGAGTCGTCAACTTGAGCACGATGGAGAAAAGTTGCCCGGCCGGGAGCATGGCGGGCCCTTCCAGGGCGATGGTGCGGTACCCGGGATAGGAACAAGTCCCGGTTTGGGCGGCGGCCAAGGCGCCGCTCCTGGGCGAGCCCGCCGCAATCCCGGTGTAGATGTAAATTTCGTAACCGGTATTGATGCTGTTGGCAAAAAATCCGACCGCTTCTATATTCTCCCCCGCGGCAGCCGTGAAAATGTTAGCGCCCCAGAGTGTGGTTGCGCCAACACCAATGTCGCCGACCCAGCCCAGCGGATCGTATTGGTAAATCCCCGCATAGTTAACATTTGACTCGGCATTATGGAACGCAAATATTTCGCTATAGGCGAATTTAGTGTCGTAGTAAGACACGTAAAAGTAGCCGTTATCTCCCCAGGTTGGCCCCCAACTGTTCTTTACAATGTACGCGCCGTTGCCGGCGGGAACTGAAACGAACTTGTTCTTATCAAAATCATCATCCCACCCCACAATCGTGACCGCGTGGTTGCCAACGGTTGACCCCGTATACAGGTAACTTTTATAGGTGGAGTTGTAATAGGCATAATTGTGATAGTAACTGACGTATAAAGCGCCGTGATCCATGAGCGCCTGCTTGATCTGGTCGTTGTCCGCGGGGCCTGTTCGCGGGGGAATCAGCCGCACTTGCTGCGCATGTTTCCGGACAGTCAGTCCGGCGGGGCTGCCGCCGGGGTTGGGATACGGGTCATCGAACTCCGCCACGGGGCCGCCCCACCGCGCCAGATACGCCATGGATATAAAAGCGTTTCCTCCCGAACTAAATCCCAGATCAAATCCGTGGAGGTTCGCCAGGTTATTCTCGGAGAAGTCATTCGTCTCGCCGGTCAGCAGGCACGACTCCATCGAGCCGAAAGTGGCGTGCGCCCAGCACGTCCCATAGCTGCCCTGGTTCTTGACGGAAGTGACTTTGCCAAGTGTTCGAAGATCATACGACGATGCAAATGCCGTTTTCATGCCAGGCGCCAGCAGGATTGCCTGTCCCGGCAGATGCGCAAGATTAACGGGGGACGGCAGCCAACCGCAGGACTGCCCGGCGCCGGGGGCGGCTGGCGCCATTTTTGCCTTGGCGGCCTCCAGATGCTCGACGTACTCGGGATTGACGGGCGCCGTCTGCGGCGGCCGGGCCAAGACAACCGCGCCGGCCATGAGCAAGCTGATACATACGCAGCAGCGTTTCCCGTTTCGCATGGCAATCCACTGACGCCGCTGGCCAGGATGCATTTGGCGGACATTCACATCAAAATCGCCGGCCGTTTTTATGCAGTTGGTCATGGCTTATACCGTGTCTGTAGATGGACGATCAAGTGAAATTGAATTTATTGCGGCGGGCGGGCAAAAACAAGGAAAATCGCAGCTATATCCCCGCAAACAACCGGATCCGGCCGGGCTGAATGATGCAACCGGCAGAAATATCATGCGCGCCGACGGGGCGCCGGGCGCATATCCGGTCAATGACAATGCGGCGCAATCGCAATGATTGACCGTTTATTTATTCCACCGTCAGGGTTAATTGCGAAAGCAAAATCGGACCATCCAGGCGCAGGATGCCGTCCATCGGGTAGTCCACGGCGAACCAGATATTGTACACCCCCGGCGCCAGGTACAAGTCCTGCGCCACGGTCACCGGCGGCAGGTTCATCAGCGGACCCTGGTACGCCGGCCGGCAGTTGGCGAGATTACCGTCGAACGGCACCCAGGCCAGGGCGCCGTCCAGGTAATACCATAACTCGCCGGTTTGCGCACAGGCGGCCGCCCACCAGTCCACGTTGTAGCCCAGATAAGCTGCCGGCAAATTCATGACTTCCAGCGCAATGGCAATCGGGGCGCCGGCTGGAACGCGCACGTTGTCCCCCACCATCCCGTTGACGCTCACCAGCGGGCCGACTTCGGCCAGGTAGCCGGTATCGGGAGCGCTGAACGCGCTCGCGCCGGCAGCATTCACCGCCTTGACCCAGTAGTAATACGTCGTCTGGTTAAGCGCGGTCGGATCATCGTACCATTCGAGGACGGCCTGCCCGATTTTCCCCGCCACGCTGACATCGCGCGTGGTATGCCGCCAGATTTCGTACGACGCCGCGCCGGCGGCATGGTCCCAGGTCAAGCGCACTTTGTCCGGGTACAAGCCGTCGCTGGCGGTAACGCCTGTAGGGGCATTCGGCGGCAATCCGGTTACCATAATGCTGTTGGATACTTGCGGGGCGGCAAGCCAGTTGTTGTCGCCCGGCTGGGTTGCCGCCACCACGACCACTCCCGTCCCTGTGAAAGAAAGCATATTGGCGGCCGAGAGTTTGCCCGGACCGGACACCACCGTGAAGAATACCTGCAGCCCGGAAGATGCGGTGGCTGACAGGGCCACCAGGCTGGTCACCGTCTGCGCCGGCAGCGCAGGGAAACGGATGGTTTGAACAGCTTTCGCCGCCACAACATAACCCGTGGCGGCCGCAGCGGCATAAAGCGGATCGGCGGCTTTCACCGCCATTACCGCAACCGTGCCGACGCCACTGGTAATCCAGAGGTTGGAGCCGCCGACAATCTGCCCGGGACCGGATTGGACGGCAAAAGCGATCGCGCCGCCGCCGGTTCCACCCGTAGCCTTCAGAGTATTGGTGGTATTGTAAATCTGCGGACTCGGCGGACTGAACGCCAGCGGCGCCTGCGGCAATTTGAACACGTCGAA
Source organism: Kiritimatiellia bacterium (assembly GCA_040775225.1). Taxonomy (GTDB): domain Bacteria; phylum Verrucomicrobiota; class Kiritimatiellia; order JAAZAB01; family JAAZAB01; genus JAXGPF01. Next base: position 4,152 of record JAXGSX010000302.1, read on the forward strand.
AGCATTGATTACGTTCGGCGCCGGCAACCAGTTGGCATCGCCCGCCTGGCTGGCGATCACCGTGACCTGGCCCGTGCCGGCAAATGCCAGGGTGGTCGGACCGATGAAAAAGGCGGGACCGCCCCCCAGTGAAAACGCGACTGGATTGCCCGAAG
>JAXGSX010000303.1:0-4303 GCA_040775225.1 Kiritimatiellia bacterium
ATCGCCATGGCTTCCGGCGCACCGGCATCCGCGCGCGCGGGATACCGGTTTTTCTGGCGCGGCGGATTGATTTCACAATCCACCAATTCAATCAGCCCGCCGCAGGGGCGCAATTCCCAGTTGGCGTTGTTATCCATAAACCGGCATTCCGTCAAATGCGCGTTGAGCGGTATATTTGCTCCGCCCAAGGCGGTGTTAAGATGCTGGAATACCGCTCCCCGCATCTGCTGGCGGCCCCAGGATGTCACGCTGCCGCCATATTCAAAGACCGTATCGTTCACGGCGAACTTGCTGTAGGGGCCATCCTGCGCGCCGTAGGCCAGCGTGCCGGTTACCCGCGACAGCCGGGCATGATCGAGCAGCACTTCCGACAGGTACATATACAAGTTGCCGCGGATCGGATGGGCATCTTCCAGCGGGGCGATGACGCCGTAATGCACATGCAGACGTCCGCTCCCGGAGACAGTGCCGGTCATCCGATCGCCGCGATAATATGCGCCGGTGTGCAGGGTATGGCTCTTACCGGGCGCGTTGCGGAAAAGCAGCCGGGCGGATATTTCCGGGCGATCCGGCAGGCCGAGCCGCAATTGATTAATGCCGGGCTTATATTCCGGCAGGTTTTCGCCGGTAATGCGCGCGGGATAGATCACCAATTTGCCGTTCATGATCAAGGTTTCATGCGTATGATCCGGCGCGCCGAGCTGAAAGTACGTATCGCTGCCGTCGTTGCGGCCGATCCACAGGTTGGCATTGACGGTGTAGGTGTCATTGCTCGCATCGTAGCGGATCAGACCCCAGTCATTGATTTGCTCGAAAAACATCAGATGCCGAGGGCGCGCCGGCACATTCTCGGGGTAATCATAAATCCAGATGGCATTTTCCACGGCATTATAAATGCATACCGCCGCGGCATACGGCAGGCAGGCGCCCAGGGACAGCAAAAGCAGCAGGAATTTATTGATCATGGTGTGATATTTCAACGCACATCTTTGGAGTGCGCCCGGCTACGGCAGTTCGGCCCGGAAAGGCGCGGCGGGAAGCCCCTCGCGGTTCGTCAAACTCCAAACCGGATTATTCGCCCAGGCATACCGCACCGACCTGGGCGCCGGCACAGCGGGATGCCGGAGCGCCACCGTATCGCCATCCAACCGCGCCTCCGCCCAGACATACTTGCCGTCGGCGCCGGCCAAGGCGAATCCCTCCAGCTTGCCATCGCGGGCGGCCAGGCCGCTCCCGGCAGATTCAAACCGCAGGCGCAGTTCGCCGTTTTTAACCGCCATGGATTTGAAACGCGGGCCGCCGGCAACCACCGGCAATTCATAAGCCACAGCGGCAGCCGCCAGCCATAGCCGGTGGGCTACCGCCGGTTTTTGCAGGGGATGTATATTCTGCGCATCACCCAAGCCCAGGGCAACGGCCATCCCGGTGCGCGGCTCGGCCAGCGCCAGCGCCTGTGCCTCCCGCAATTCCGCCCAGGGCGCGGGATCATTGGGCGTCCGCTGCAATGGCTGATATTCCGGCAGTTGCACGAAGATGAAGGGGAAATCGCCCTGCCCCCAGGCCCGCCGCCAATCGCGGATCATGGCCGGGAAAAGTTTGCCGTATGTTTTGGCGTCGCGGGTGTTGGCCTCGCCCTGATACCAGATAACCCCTCTGATCGCCAGCGGCATCAGCGGATGGATCACGCCATTATAAAGATTGGATGGCCGATCCTTGTGGAGCGGCCCCAGGGGCGGCGCCGGACGCGGCGGCGGGGACCGGTTTTCAGCCTTGGCCCGTTCGGCCGCCGCCTGCCAGGCCTTGAACTTTTCTTCAAAGACGCTCTGCGCCGCCGGGTAATCTGCCAGGATTTTTTCCCAGCGCGCCAGGATATGCGCATACGCGTCATCCGACGCCAGGGTCTCCGCGCTGCACCAGGTTTCGATGGGCGTTCCGCCGACCGCCATGTTGATGATGCCCACCGGGACGTTCAGGTTGCTGGACACCGCCTGGCCGAAGAAATGGGGAATCGCCGCGTAATCAATCTGCAACTTGTCCGGTTGCCAGTAGCCCCAGATGACCTTCCCCTGCCGCTCCTTGAAATGCCGGGGTTTTTCGCTGGGCAATTTCTGCATGACAAACAGGCGTAAATCAGGGTAATTCGTTGCGCTGGCCTCGCTGCCACCGTTCTTGATTTCCGCCAGGCGGATGCCCATGTTGGACTGCCCGCCGCAGAGCCACACCTCGCCCACCATCACGTTGGTGACGCGAACAGTATTGACGCCGGTAACCACCAATTCATGGGGGCCGCCGGCCGGCATGGACGGCAAATCAGCGCGCCACCGGCCATCCGCGTCGGCCTGGACCGTGACGGCCTGCCCGTTGCAGGCCACGGTGACAGACGCCCCCGGGGCGGCAATCCCCCACACCGGGATGGGAACGTCCCGCTGCAAAACCATGTTGTCGCCGAAAATCGCCGGGAGGACGATATTATCGGCGGCATGGCCGGCCGCCGCAAACAGCAACGCCCACATCAACCCAGCGCAAACAGCGTGGCGCGCGGGCAGTCCAAGCAGCCCGTAAATAATCCCATATTGCATCCAGACGCGCGGTTTACCTGAGTTGAAACAGACTTCCAGACGGCATAATTTCATAACACCCCATGTCCGCAACCCGGCTGAACCAGTCAATCCGTCGCAGCCCGTCCAAATCATACTCGCCTATTTTTGGGTGCGTCGTGCCGGCATTGATGCAGGGCGATCCCGGCTGCAAATGGTAATCCGGATCGGCCGGATCGGGACTGACGAATTGCGGATCGGCCTGGATATTGCCTTGCTCCTCCGCCAACGCATAAGCGCCGGCATAAACACCGACGCAGGTATTATGGAACCAGTTCGTCTGCTCGGTAGACGCGTAAAGCACCAAGTCGTTCAGACGGTTGCTGTAAATAATGCAATTATATACTGACCGGCGGTCAGGATGCGGGTCCGCAATCAAACCCATTCCGCTGCCGGTATTGGCATAATTGCTGACAATCGTGCAATTCACCACGGAAAAAGAATTGCTGGCCTTAAAGACACCGCCAGCGTAGCTGGTAGCGACATTGCGCATGATCAGCGAATTGCGGAGAATGGTGTTAGTGCCGCTGCCGGCGGAACCGCCGACACCGCCACCCGGGTTATTCGGGCAAACATTATCGCTAATCACGCATTGATCGATGATGCCCGCATTGAAAAACACTCCGCCGATATTTCGTCCGGTATTTCCGCGGATTTCGCATTGCCGTATGGTTCCATTGCCCATCACGCCAATCCCTCCGCCGAACTGGCTGGTATTGACATTTTGCGTGATTTTGCAGTTGGTCACCAGACCCGTCCAAGTGCTCATGATGACCATACCGCCGCCCCAGCGATTATGACCGACGGTGTGGTTATGCGTAATGACGCAGTTGGTCATGTTGCCCATTGATATTTTAACACCGCCGCCACCGTCAGCGGTATTGGTTGAAAAGTAATGAAAGTTGGAAATGGTCAAGCCTTCCAGCCAGGCGCCATGATTGTTGATACTAAAACAGCGATTGGTGTAATCAGGGGAATCCGGAAACGCGCTGGTCAGGATGGTCTGGTCCGGGCCGTAAGCGCCGCGCACGGTCAGCCCGTAGGCCACGTTGATTTCCCCGGTAATCACAAACGTGCCGTTGGAGAAATTAATCCGGTCGCCATTGCGCGCCCGCGCGATGACATCCTGGACGTTGGTCGCGGCCTTGCTCCACTCATCGAACGGCGTGATGTGCGTGCCATTAGTGGCGACGTAATAGTTGGTCATGGCCGGCGCGCACACCGGCAGGAATGCCGCGGCCGCGGCTATCAGCGTTCCAACAAAACATTTTAACGTACGCATGGTTGCCTCCTTATGTTTGAACATTCCCAGACATTAGCATCCTGAAAATCGTTTTATTTTCTCACAAAGGCGCCAAGTGCGCCAAGTAATAATATCCTGGTTGAGCCAGTTTTAAAAGTCTCGGACGACGTGGAAGTCGTCCCTCCAAAATGCAAAATCACCCCATTTTTGGAGGGTCGGGTTTCACCCCGACCTTTTTGTCAGGACTTTTGCAATTGACTCTGATTAACAACAATTAAAAAACCATAACATGAACTTTGCGGTCTTTGCGGCTTGGCGAGAGAATAGTCAAAGAACTTTTTCACTTTTTGGAACCATTTTTCGCGGTCTTGGACAACGAAACCATCACCGGGCCGGCCAGTTTACCCGGTTCGGGTAAACCCAGCAACGCCGCGCCGGACTTGCGGACATCCGCCACCGCCCG
>JAXGSX010000304.1:0-4256 GCA_040775225.1 Kiritimatiellia bacterium
ACAGGTTCGCTCTCCATTTGTAATTTGAAATTTCAATTTGAGAATTCAGATTGGAGGGCGAACCTGTGGCGAGCCGTCCGCATCTGTTATCTTAAAAGCCGTTTTCGAACCACCTCTCATTTTTTACTTTAATGCTCCCTGCATTTCCTCGCAGCGGCGGAAAAATTCCAGCACGCGCGGCGCCACCCCCTCGATGATCGTATTGTCATGCCCTTTGCCCGGCACGCGGATGAAATCCACATTGCCGCCGGCGGCTTGCAGCGCGGCATACAGCCGCTCGGAATAGGCGATGGGCACCGTCCGGTCTTTTTCGCCGTGAATGATCAAGACCGGCAGGCGCGCCAGGATGGGGATATAATTCATCGCCGATCGCTCGCGGTAGGCGCCGCCATCCGCCGGCGGCGGGCCGCCGAAAGCCGGCTCGAGGAATTTATGGAATTTGCCGTCCTGGTGAAGCCGCTCCCAGTCGGAGACGCCAAACACGTCGCAGACGCCAATCACCTCGCCGGGATGGCGCCCGGCGTAAGCCAGCGCGGCGCCCCCGCCCATGGACGACCCCATGAGCAGCAGCCGGCGTTCGTCCATCCGGTGGGTTTTTGGCAGGGAGCGGATCAGGGCGCCGATGATTTCCTCGGCCTGCGCGTTGAACCAGTTATTGGCGCCGTAATCGGGCGCGGCCAGGAGATAGCCTTGCTGCTTCACCAGCGCGCGGAATGGCCGGTACGACTCGCTTAAAATGTTATTGCGCAGGTGCGATCCGCCGCGGCCGTGCAGGAAGACAATCGCCGGCCAGCGGCGGTCCGGCTCGGCGGCATAATCCGCGGGCAGTTGCAGCCAGGCCAGGCGCCCGTCGAATTCATAAACCGCGCCGGAGGCCGCCGCATTGGTGTCCGCGGCGACAATGGCCGCGGATGCGCGCAAGTCCGATTGGGCGTCTGCGGCGCGATCCGCGGCCGGCAGCCGGACCGCGGCCAGCGCGCCCAGGGCCCCTGCGATCAGGAAATATTGCCGGGTATTTTTCATGATAATCCGGATGCCGAACGCCGTTCGGCTACTACACGACTTCGCTGAGCTATGCATCTTGCATAAACTAGCTCATCTTGTCTGAATTTGCCACCAGCCAGGCGCCCACCGATTCCGGGGCCAGTGTGACTTCCACGCCGCCCGCGCCGGCCTGCGCCGGATTATCCCCCGCCAGGTCGTCCGGCTCGGCCAGGGCGCAATCCCGCAGGATCAAAGTCCGCGGGGCCAGGTTGTAATTAAAAACCATTACCAGGCGCCGGCCCTCAAGCTGCAAGACACGGGTGACGATCCCGGCGCGGTCGCCGTCCACCGGCAGCGCATGGGCCAACCCGGCCTGCCGGAAAAACAGCCAGTCGTAGAATTGCAGGTTGTCCGTAGTCGGCGCGTCATGGTAAACTTGGCCGGGGTATGACTGGATCAGGATGGCCCGACCGCGCCCGACTTTGTTCAAGGTGACCGCCGGCTGGCCGTTCGATCCCCAGGCGGCGAGGAGCGCGGCGGAGATTAAGTCCGACTCCGGGACAACATTCGGCAGGCAGATTGTGGCGGCGCAGCCCGGACCGGTCAGCTTGTCCGGCGCCCCGGGCAGCACCCGGTATTGTTCGCGGACGCCGAACAGGGCGTCGAGTCCGTAGCCCGGCACCACGGCCGAGACCCAGGCGTTTTCCCCGCGGAGCGCGGGCGACGCCTCGGCGATCAACGTGCCGCCCTGTTCGACATAATCGCGCAGGATGGGAATCAGGCGTTTTTCCAGCAGGATGGGGCAGGGCAGGTAAACCGTCCGGTAGCGGCGGATGGCCGCGAGATCGTGGCTGGAGACAAAATCCGCGGGTAAATCCAGCGCCCAGGCCGCGCGGTATGCGCCCTTCAGGCAGGATTTGTAGGTGTAATCCGGGTCGGATATGGTCGGCTGGCTGTAATTCACCGCGAAATTCTGGCGCGTGGTGTGTTCCAGGCGCGAGATCAGGTCGCTGGACCGGTCGTAAACGATCGCCAAATCCGCCGGCATGACCTTGGCGCGCCCGAAAATATCCGGCCGGCGCCGCAGCCGCGCGCCGATGCGTTTGGCCTCCTCCGCGCGATCGGTCATGGCCCCGCTGATCTTCACCAGGCCGTATCCGTCCGATTCGTTGCCGAACCGCTCGTTCTTGTACTGCCAGAAACAAATGCCGCGGGCGCCGCGGCTGACCGATGTCCAGACATTGAACCGCAATTCCGACGGCTTCGGCCGGGGCTGCCAACTGGCGCGGCAGGCGTACAATTCATGAATCCAGTAGTAGGGTGAAATGGACCGGATCCAGTCGTTGATCATGTCGCCGGTATAAGGCTGGGGGCCGTGAATGCCCCGGGTGGCCAGGGAAGAGCCGTAAAAATCCACCGGCTGCGCATTGAGCCAGTCGTCGGATGAATCGCAGAGGACATCCTGGATCAGCGAACAGCAACCCACATGCGTCATGACCGGGTGTTGCCGGTCCAGCCCGCGCACCAGGCCGCTCATCCAGCGCAGGCGTTCGGCCACCATCTCCATCATGAATTGCCGCCAGACGAACATGTCGGCGTAATCCCGGGTGGAGGTGGGCGGCGGGATATGTTCGAATTCATCCCAGGCCTTGCCGAAAAAGTCGTTGAATTTTTCCACCGTGCCGTACCGTTCCCGCAGCCAGTCCTGGTAACGGCGGGTGCTGTGCGCGCAGGCGCATTCGCCCGCCGGCCGGCAGCGCGGCTCGTTCCACAGGTTCCAGAACAACAACGAGCCGCGGCGGCGATAGCGTTCCGTCACGGCCTTGACGAACCGGGCGGCGGCGGCGCGCACGTCCGGGTTTTCGAAACAGGGCAGCCAGCCGCCGACATAAAATGCGCCGTTGGCATGCGGGTGGATCGGCTGGCCGAACGGGTCAACGCGATACCCGTTGTATTTGTGATAAATCCATTCCGGGGCGTTTTCCAGGAGAAATTTGACAATGACCTTCAGGCCGTTTTGTTCGGCCAGCTCGAACAGCCGGTCCAGATCGTCAAACTTGTACTGCCCTTCGCGGCGCTCATGCCAGCGCCATTGCACCCGCAACTGGATGGCCTGCAGGTTCATGCCAGCGGCTTGCGCCAGGTCGGCCGGCCAGTCGGCGGGCAGCGGGGTGGGCGCGCGGTAATACTGGGTGCCATAAACCAGCGCATCCCGCAAGGTTTCCGGCAAAGTTGATTGTTTATGCATGATTGGTTGCGGGGCAACCTCCGCTTTCATTGGTCGTGGTTTCTGATGATCAAGCGCGGCATGATCCGGACGATTTTCGGGTCGTCCGGCCGGGGCCGCGCCATTAAATCCAGGGCCTTTTCCCCCATCGCCTCGAAATCCACCGCCACGGTGCTGAAATCACCTGTCTGGCTCAGCGCCGGGATGATGTGGTCGTATCCCGCCACCTGCACCCGCGCCGCCGCGCCGGATTGCCGCAAAAAATCGCCGGCCCCGGCGGCCATGATGTCGTTGACGCAGAAAATGGCCGTGATGTTCCGGCGCGCCACCAGCATGGTTTGCGCCAGCTCCGCGCCCAGGCGGCGCAAATCCTGGCCGGCCGACAGCGGGTGCAGGCAGGTCAAACGCGGGTCGGCCGGCCGACCATGATCCAGCAGACACTGCCGGTATCCCTCCGCCCGCTGCCGGAAATTCGGCATGTCCAGTCCCAGCAGCGCGATGCGGCGGTGGCCGCGCCGCAGCAGGTGCTCGGTCATCTGGTAGGCGCCGCCCCGGTCGTCGTTAAAAACCCCGTGAACATTGGACGGGGTTTGCGCGAAATCCGCCAGCCAGTAGTTGATGTAAACCCAGCGCATGTCCGGGAAACGCGCGGCCAGTTCCCGGCCGGCATCCAGCGAATCCCAGTGCAGCATCGCCACGCCTTTGACTGCGAGCACCGCCTGGCGCCGGTAGAATTCCAGGCTGGCATTGGCATCCTGAGCGAGGAAAAACAGGTCCAGTCCGCGCGTCGCCGCGCGCTGGGCAATCCCGCGGTAAACGGCGGCCTGCACCAGGTCGCGTTCGAAGGAATTTAAGCCGCGCGCATGATAAATGGCCGCCAGCGCCTTTGGGGCGGCGGCCGCCGGCAGACCGAAAAACGCGCCTTTCTTGGGACGCCGGACGCAGATGCCGCGCCGGACCAATTCCTTCAGGGCGCGATCGGCGGTATTCAGGCTGACGCCGGCCATGCCGGCCAGGGAACGCAAATCCGGGAGGCGAGCGCCGC
>JAXGSX010000305.1:0-4245 GCA_040775225.1 Kiritimatiellia bacterium
CCCGCGCCCGGGGTCTTTATTCCGGCCAGTTGCACATGTTCAACAGCAAGATCACCGCGTTGACGCAGGATGCCGGACACGCCCTGGGCGCGCCGTTCGGCTACGGGAATGTGTACCTGGCCGGCGACAGCATCCGGATCATAAACAGCGAAATTTCCTGGTGCCAGGGATGTCTGACCGCCGGCCTGGTCATGCACCTGGACACCCGCCTTGAAAATTCGGTCCTGGCGCACGCCAAATCGGCCCTGTGCGGCTACAAGGAGACCCCGCACAAACACAACCTGATTACCGGGTGCGTCTTCCGCGATTGTGAAACGGCGATCCAGTCCCCGCATTCATTCCTGGTCATTTCCGATTGCAGGTTTGAACGCAACCGGCGCAATTGGAAGGTTGACAACTGCCGTGAGTTCACGCTGGTTGGCTGTGAAATTCAGCCGCCGCTGGAAGCCAATCTTTACGGACGCGCCGCCTATGCCGTGGCAAAAAACTGGCAGCCGCAAGTCTTGATCAAGCAGCGCGTGCGCATTGCCGTGCGAGACCAGGCCGGCCGGCCGGTAACCAATGCGACGGTGACGATTTCCGGCGGCATGGACGGAGAGCGGATGATGTTTCAAACAGATGCCGCCGGCATTGCCGGGGTCAATGCCGGACGGAGCGGGATATTGTTGGCGGCGCGCCTGGAGCAGGCGGCGGAAGGTTCATCTTTACCCGAAACGGCGGATTTCAAATATGATATCCGCATTCAGGCCGAAGGTTATCAACCGGCGGACATCGCCGGTTATGATCCATGGCGCGACCCGGACGGCGCGACAGTCGTTCTGCAAAAATAAACCGGCCGCGCCTTCTCCGGGATGGCCGCCATCATGCTGCAGAACCAGGTGAAATTTTCCGTTGTCGTCGCAGGGTGGAAACCAGGTATTCCATGCCGCCGGCAAACAGGAACAGGTGTCCCAGTATTTCGATGGTTTCCTCGTTGACGCGTTTAACATCGCGGATGAAAAACTCCTTCAGCAGCGGCAGCCAGTAACGCTCATGGCCGGTCATTTGAGCGTAGATGACCGCGCATAAACCCGCCCAGAACAGCACGCAGGCCGCCTGGTCCATGAATGGCGTCAATTGGCGCGGGATGGTTCGCCGCCAACGCCACATCGTCCAGGCCACGGCGCCGACCATTAAAGTGAAGGGCAGTTTCCACTCCAGTTCCAAAAACGGGATCATCCGGCAGAAAACCGCGTCGGATTCGCGGATGACCGCCATGCCCATGACGCCTGCGAGCGCCAGCGGAAATCCACGTTCGGACGCCGGCGCCAGGCCGGCGGACATCAGCAGCATCAGGAGGGCGGCGCTGGTAAGCGAAAGCTGCGCCCATTCCACCACGCCGCCTTCCTGGAATTGATCCGGATCGCCGTGCTTGGCCGTCAGGTTAACAAACCCCGCCAGCAGAAAAAACATGGCGGTGTACAAGGCAAAACGCGCAGCAGTGTGCTTGACGAAGAATTGCACCGGGCGCCTCCTGTACTGCAAAAGTGTTCGGAGTTCTGTGTTCTATGTTCAGAGGTCAATGGCCAGTTCCGCTTTATGCCTTTGATTCTCTGTTACTTTGAAATTATTCATTCGATCCCGCGGGGAGCGGCGCCGATTCGGCCACACCGCCCCCTAAAGCCGTGTATAGTTTAATTTCATTGGCCAGCTTTGTCAAGCGCAGGGTAATCAGCGCCTGCTGCGAGCCGTAGAGCGACCGCTGGGCATCCAGCACGCCCAGGTAGCTGTCAATGCCGTTGGCGTAGCGCTTGTTCGACAGTTCGTAAATTTTCCGCGCGGAGTCCACCACCGCCTGCTGCGCCTCCACCTGGCGGTCCGCCGTGCCGCGCACCGCCAGCGCGTCGGCCACTTCGCGGAAGGCCGCCTGGATGGCGCGTTCGTACTGCGTCAGCAGGATTTTCCGGTGAACCTTGCTGACGCGGTGCGCCGCCCACACCCGGGCATCGAAAATCGGCAGTACAATCTGCGGGGTGAAATTCCACGCTTCCGCGCCGGCGCCGAACAGGCCGGACAGTTCATCGCTGGCCGTGCCGATGGCCGTAGTCAGGCTGATGCGCGGGAAGAAGGCGGCGCGCGCCGCGCCGATCAGGGCGTAGGCAGCCTGCAACTGGTGTTCCGCGGCCATGATATCCGGGCGCTGCAGGAGCGTATCCGACGGCACACCCGCGAAGACACCGCGGGGGGGCGGAATGGCGGTCAGGGATGGGGGCAGCAATTCGTCCGGCACGGGCGCGCCGGCCAGCAGGTCGAGGGCATTGCGGGTCTGGGCCGCCAGGTGCGTGTAGCGCGCGGCATCGGCGCGGGCGGCGTCCACCTGGGTGCGGGCGCGGAGCAGATCAATTTCATCGGCAAGTTGGGCGTCATATTGGCGCTTGATCAAATCATAGGTGCCCTGCTGCATCTTCAGGGTGGCGTGGGCCAGGTCGAGCTTTTCCAGGTCGGCGCCCAGCATCAGGTAAACCCGGGCGGTCTCGGCAATCAGCGCAATCTGCGCGCCGCGTTGGGCCTGCGCGGTAGCCAGGTATTCCTGCAGGGCCTGTTCCTTCAGGCTGCGGATGCGGCCGAAAAGGTCAATTTCCCAGGAAGCCACGCCGAGATTTACGTCAAACCGCTGGGTGGTGCGGGGGGAGTCCGGAGCGGTCAAATCCGCGGAAGTCTGCTGCTTGGAACCGCCGGCCGCGGCATTGACGACTGGATACAACTCATCCCGCTGCAGCCCATAAAGCGCGTGCGCCTTCTCAACATTCAATGCTGCCAGGCGCAAGTCGCGGTTGTTGGCGAGGGCGATATCAATCAGGGTTTGCAACCTGGGGTAGCTGAAAAAATCGCGCCAGGGAATTTCCGCGGCGGCGGGGGCATTTGACGGCGCCGCGGCATCCTGGTACGAAGGGCCGCGCGGCCATGCCGTGGGCGTCGGTGCGTCCGGCCGGGCGTAATCGGGCGTCATGGTGCAGCCGCCCGCCAGGAGGAGCGCCGCCAGCGCCAGGAATCCCAGCCCGTGCGCGCGCCGATCATTGCCCAGCGGATTTTTGCCGGAATGGGTCAGCATGGTTCAAGCCTTTTTGTGTTTTCCGAAAGTTTTTTCAATCAGCACGTAAAACAGCGGGGTAAACAGCACCACCAGGATCGTGCCGGTGATCATGCCGCCGAGCACCACGGTGCCGATGGCGGTCATTGCGCCCGCGCCCGCGCCGGTGCTGAAAGCCATCGGCAGCACGGCGAAGCCGGTGGTGGTGGAAGTCATCAGGATTGGCCGGAGCCGCAAGCGCACCGCCTGCAAGGCTGCGGCGGCCAGGCCGGCTCCCTGTGCGACCTCGTTCATGGCGAACTGCACGATCAGGATGGCGTTTTTCGTGGCCAGCCCGAGGGTGTTCAGCAGGCCGATCTGGAAATACACATCGCTCGACAAGCCGCGCCCCATGGAAGCCGCGTAGCCTCCAACGACGCCCAGCGGGAGGATCAGCAGCACGGAGATGGGGATATCCCACTTGCCGTACAAAGCCGCCAGGAAAAGGAAAACGATCAGGATGGAAAAGGCATACAGCAGGCCGGTCTGGGATTCCGCCTGTTTTTCCTGGAACGACAGGCCGTTCCAGTCGTAGCCGAATCCCTGCGGCAGTCGGCCGGTCAACTGCTCCATTTCCCGCATGGCCTCGCCTGAGCTTTTGCCCGGCGCGGGCTCGCCCCAGAGGTTGACGGTCGGGAACCCATTGAACCGTTCGAGCTGGGGCGACCCGGAAGTCCAGCGGCCGGCGGCAAACGAGGCGTAAGGCACCATCCGGCCGGCCTGATTACGCACGTACAGTTTTTCCAGGTCCGGCGGCAGCATGCGGTAGGGCGCATCCGCCTGGACGTACACGCGCTTGATCCGGCCGCCCTGGATGAAGTCGTTGACATAAGCGCTGCCGAATGCCGCGGCAATGGTGTTGTGAATCGCACTGATGGGCAAGCCCAGCGCGCCGGCCTTGTCCCAGTCCACGTCCACCCGGTATTCCGGCACATCCTCCAGGCCGTTGGGCCGCACATTCCGCAGCAGCGGGCTCTGCGCCGCCATGCCGAGCAGTTGGTTGCGGGACTGCATCAGGGCGGCATGGCCATTGCCGCCGCGGTCCACCAGTTGGAAGTCGAAGCCGATGGAAGTGCCAAGTTCGGCGATGGCGGGCGGCGGGAAGGCGAAGACCAGCGCCTCCCGGATTTGGGAAA
>JAXGSX010000306.1:0-4212 GCA_040775225.1 Kiritimatiellia bacterium
GATCAGGTTATCGCGGAACTCGCAGTTCTCAATCAATACCCCGTATTGATTGCGCGACACGCGTAAACCACCGCCTTGACAATATTCCGTGCCGTTGCCGTCCAAAATATTGCCGGTCACCCGCGAATGCGTTATGGTTCCCGACCCAAAGCCCGAGCTGGCAAAGTAATAATTCACGCCGGCGCCGGACGTGGCCGCCCGGTTATAGCGCACCGTGCAGTTGGTGATCAGCCCCATGCCCAAAACCGTCACGCCGGCGCCCAGCGAATCGGAATTTTGATTATAGTCCACCACGCACCCATCCAATACCACGCCGCCATTGGCCCCGACATAAACTCCGTGCGCAACATTGCTGACAATGGTCGAATCGTATACCGACAGCGTGGCGCCGACTGCGTACAAACCGCCGTAAGTATTGGTATGATGGCAAATGGTGCAATTGGACACCACCCCGCTGGGCCCGATATACAATCCGACGCCGCCGCCAGCCCCCTGGTTGCGCGCGATGTAACAACGGGCGACCAGCGCGCCATTCACACCGCGCAAAAACACCCCGCTGCCGTAAACCGACGAATTGTTGATGTTTTCAAAAATCCGGCTGTCCAGCAATTGCGCCGCGTTAACCAGACAGACGCCGCCGCCGCCGTCGCCATTGCTCGTATTTTCGCAGATTGTGCAATTGCTGATGACACTGCTGCCCGTGGCCCAGATACCGCCGCCGCGGACGCCGGTGTTACCGATGACGATCGCATTGCGCAACACACCGCTGTCAAAATAAACGCCGCCGCCATAACCGCTTAAAGATCCGGCCACCGAGTCGCCCCCGGTTATGACCACTCCCTCGACCACCGCATTGGCATGCCGGATTCGGAAGCAGCGGACGGCGCCATCACCATCAATGATCGTGTTGGTTTGCCCCGGCAGGTTCTCCCCCCGGATGAGCACGCCTTTGTTAACGTCAATCGTCGCCGATAACGTATATGTGCCGTTGGACACATGGATCACATGGCCGGCATCGTCCGCGGCATAAGCCACCAGGGCGTTGCTGATGCTCGCCAGCGGCTGCTCCCAGCTCTGGCCATTATAACTGCCGTCATCCCGGCCCGCCGGCGGCGGCGCCACATACCAGTTGGTATTTTGCGCTATAGCGGAATCCAGCCCCAGGTAACATGCCATGATGACCGCCGGCAATAAAAATCCCGACCGCCGTTGCCCACGGCCGGCGTTATCTTCAGTCAACATAATTCTCCTCCTATCGTTTGACGATTAACGGTTCCAATATTTCAATTGTGCGCCATGACACCCGCAAAGGCAACCAATTTTAAACTCGCGCCGCCGGGCGCCAGGCCCGTGCCGGCCAAATCCCCGTCAAAATGGAAAAGCGCGGCGGTATCGCCATCCGCCTGCAACACATCCGGCGGCGGGGTGAAATTATCGAAATAACGCGCCACGCGCGATATGCGCAAATCGTCCAGCGCTGCCTGGGCGGCATGCCAGCCGCTGGCCAGGCAGCCCAACTGCACGCCTTTCAGGCGTTGTCCCAGCAAGGCCAGCCTGGCGCCGGCGGGCAGGCGTTCGGGATTGGCGACGTAATTCAGACCGGCGATCCTTTTGCCGTCCACATAAAGCCGCAGCATATCGGCGCTTTCCGGGGCGGCGCCATCCCAAACCATTGCCAGGTGCCGCCATTTCCCCGGCTGCCAGCCAGGGTCTGCGCTGATGCGCGCGGACGCATGCCAGCCCGCCATGCCCTGCGGCGTATGCGAACAGATTTTAGCCGTCAACCGTCCGCCGGGAGAATTATAACCGAGCCATAAAGCCGCATACTTGCTGCGATCCGGACGGCTGGCATCCATCCGGCCATAATCCACCAGGCAGCAATCGAGCGCCCGGATTTCAGAACGATTCAACGGGAGCGGCCAGGCGCCGCGCCAGGCGGGCTGCAACCAGAATTCCAATGTGCCGGCCGTCGGGTTGAACAGCGCCAGCGCCGCGCCGGACGCCGCCGGCAGGGTGTCGCTCAAAAAACACGCGCCAGCCAACGCACGGTCGGCGGGCGCGCCGGTGCGTCCCGGCATATACAGACTGCCGGCGCCCGGCGCGCCTTCCCAGCCTCCAAAACGCACCCAGTGTTCATATTGCGCTTCGTCGCTGGCCACCTTCAGGCAAATCCCGCCCCGGGCGCATTCCGTCTGGAATTCCACATCAAAACCGGCGGACGATCGCCACCGGTAAAGGACGCGCGGCAACTCGGCCAAGACCCGGCGCGCGTGCAGCTTGCCGTCAGCGCCGTAGGCTTCGGCCGTTAACGACACATTATGCAACACCCGGTTGGCGTTCAACGCAACCCCGAATTGCGCCACGGTGGCGATGCGGTCCGGCAAGGTCACGATCCTGGTTTTGAAATCGGCAACGTCCACGGCGATTTCCGGCGCGAACAAAACATCGTCCGGCATGATGCGCAGCTGGCGGAAGCATTCCAGGTCATGGAAACTCCCGGCGGCCGGCGCCATGATGGAACTGTATTCCACGTCCTCCGCGGCCAACCGGGCGCCGCGGCCGATGTTCACGCTCCATTGCGCCGGCGGCGCCGCCCACTCCAGGCTCCGCAACGGCAGGCGCAATTCCAGGCGCCACACGCCGCCGGTACGCGCCACGGCATGTTGCGTGCCGGCCGGCCGCCAGCCTTGATCGCGCGCGTACCGCATCGCGTTTGACGTAAAACGCTGGCTGCCGGCCTGTCCGCCGGCGGTGAACGTGAGCCGCACATAATCGCCAGTGCGCCCCGGCGCCTTGAAAAACAATTCCAGGCTGTCCTGATCCAGCACCGTTGACCCGTCCGGCGACCAGGCCTCGGCGCCGATGAACAGCGCTTCCGCGTCATACAGCAGCCGTGCGCGGGTAAAAGCGCGCGCGGGTTGCCGGCCGCCCATGAGCACCAGGAAGGTTTCCTGGGGGAAAGCGGTCCGCCAGGCCGGCTCGTCCAGCCGCCCGTCAATTTGCATATCCGCGTCCGCCGGCACGGCGCGCACCTCCCGCCCCTTGGCCAGCATGTCCAGGACATTTTCGGGTATGCCGCCCAGCAGCGCGAAATCCTTGAGCCGCGCGGAGGTCTTTTCCAAATCGGATGCGAATTCATCCAAAACCGGCTGATCGGCCAGGTAATAATTCCATTGCCCCCGTTTTTTGGCGGGCGGGAACAACTGCGCCGGGCGTTCGCCCGCCAGGCGCGCCAGGTCGGCGCGGAACGTCTCCAGCATGGCGCGCCCCTGCTGCGCCGCGGCTTCAGCCGCCGGCAACCGCTGTTGCGCGGCAAGTTCCACGGCCAGGCGTTCCTGCAGGCGGACCTGCGCTACGGCCGCGCAGGTGTGGAACACTTCGCGCATGTAAACCAGGCGGCGCAACGTGTAGTCGTCCAGTCCCAGCCGGCGCGGATCGGCGGCGATCCTGGCCCAGGCCGCGTCCATCAAGTCCGCGCCGCGCACTGCCAATGCCGCTTGCCCGCGCAGGCTTTCGGAATCCTTCATTTGATCCAACTGGCGATGTTCCTTGCGATGCCGGAAGAAAATCTGGTTCGGGAAAACGGGCAAGGCCGCGGCCTCCGCTACTTCCGCGGCAAGGCCGCGCCCGAACAGGTTGCGCACGATCAGCGGCAAAATCATACTGTAAATCTCGCCGGTCCCGTTGTAATGCGCGCGCTCGCCGCCGTTCGCGCCCTTATTCCAGGGCGCGGCGCCGGGGGTGCGCGACTGCCAGGTGTATTGCCGCACCGCCAGGCTGATCAGCGGCACGAACGCATCGGCGTACTGGGTAAACATGAAATCATGGGGCTGACCGACAAAAGTCTCCGACCAGCGCGGCCCTTCCGAAAAAAAGGCGGCATAGGCTTTGCTCTGGATAGCGCACCAGTTGAAGACCGCCCGCCCGGGCGTCAAGTCCCGGAAAGCCTGCACGGCGCCCGGCGCACTTTCCCGGATGCAAAAAGTGACATCCGGCGGCAGAGCCTGGTGCAGATGCCGCCAGAACGCGCTGTATTTAACGCATAATTGATCCGCCAGTTCGGCCGCGAGCGGCCCGGCGGCGCCGTAATTGCTTTCCACGTACGACTTACCCGCTTCGCGGTCCAGGATGCGTATATTGTAGGGATACAGCGTGAAATGAATCCGCACGGCGGGATTCAACTTCTTCAATTCTTCGTAATAGATCAGGTGC
>JAXGSX010000307.1:0-4198 GCA_040775225.1 Kiritimatiellia bacterium
AGGACCGGGCCGGACTGCTGCCAATCCAGTCCGGCGGGAAACCCGGCCAGGATGTTGCCGCGCAAAGCCACGTTTTCCGCGCCGGCGATGCTGACGGCCGCCGGAGCGTTGCCGCGGGGCTGGCCCAGGATGGTTAAGCCTTCCACGATGATATGCGCGGACTCGGCGATCGTCAGGCTGCCCTCCAGAATCACGTCGGATTCCGGGCGGTAACTGCGGATGGCCAGCGGCGCGCCGGGTAGTGCCCGGCATTTGATGGCCGGGTTTTCGCGATAGGTTCCCGGCATGACATAGATCGTGGCGCCGGGGACCGCGCGCCGGAGGGCGGCGCTGATGCCGGCCAGGGCGCGTTCCGGCGCGCGGCCGTCGCGGGCATTGTCGCCGTCCGGGGCGACGTAGAGAATCTGGGCGGGGGCGGGGAATGCGCCCCGGCCCAGGTGCGGGCTGCCGCCGGTCAGCCGGTAATCATGGCGGCGGGGATTGGCGAACCCGGCCGCAGCCAGGCCGGCATGGGGCAGGTACAGATTATCGGCGATTGCCGTCTGGTATTTTCCCGTCAACGCGGCGACGCCGGTTTCATGCGGGTAGGGATAACCTTTGAGAGAGCCGCCGATGACCGTGTTGTTCAAATATTCCGACATGCCGTTGAATTGCACGGCGGCGTCCGCCTGGAGTTTCGGATGCGCGTTGACCAGCAGGTTGCGGCAGGTCCGGCGGTTGCCGGCGCCGGACTTGTAACGCATCAAGCCGTGGCCGGTCAGGCGTTTTTTGATGACCAGGTTGCCGGAAAACTCCGGGTCGCGCACCAGTCCGTAGATGGCGAAGTCGTAGGGATGCCCGCCCAGGTTTTCGATTTCAAAGATGCCGACATTGGAATTGTCCGCCAGGATATTGTTCAGGATCCGCAAGCGGCTGGTCCGGCGCAGGCTTGATCCTTCCGCCAGGATGCCGTGCGACTGGTTGCGGAAACAGACATTGCCGCTGATGGTGTTGCTGCAGCCGTTGAAAGCCGCGATCCCGCCGATGCCGCCGTAGGCCGTGCAATTGCGCACCGCGCAATTCTGCGCCTGCTCGCCGGAAAAAGCGGCGCCCACGGGGACATAGGCGAAGCAGAATCCTTCCACGCGGTTGTAAGGCGCCAGGAGGCCGAACCCGTAGATTTTTTCGCGGTACCAATGCCAGGTTTTGCCCTGCGGCGGCACAAGCCGCTGAACTGCCACGATGTCCGCGGCGGCGGCATCCCGGCGGTCAAGGGGATGCAGAAGAATTTCCCCGGCTGCCTGGTCGTAAGCGTAGGTCCCCGCCAGCCGCGCAACGCTGTCGGCATCCGCGACTTCCTGGTAGATGCTGATGGTGGAATTTTCCCAGACGTACATCGGCGCTTCCGCCAGGGCGGCGCGGTACACGCCGGGCCAGTCCGGCACGGGTCGCCAGTTGTCCACCGGCGCGCCCCAGGTGATCACGGGCGTTTCATCGGGCATGGCGCGGAACACAATCGGGCGCCCGGCGGTCCCGGCGCGGGTCAGCGATATGCTTTCCCGGTAAACCCCGCCGGCTGCCAGGACCAGGTCGCCCGGCTCCGCCTGGACCGCGGCCCGGCTGATGGTGCGGAACGCCTGTGCGCGCGCCAGCCCGGTGTTGGTGTCGCAGCCGTCGGGCGCGACGTACACGATGCGCAAGGGCGGGCATTGGGAAAGATCATCCGGCGCCGGCGGCATCGGCGCGTTCAAAAACTCCATCGTCCCGCCGGCCGACATCAACCCGTATCCCGCGAACCACGGAAGCAAACAGCACAGTATTTTATGCGACAGCATGCCAGGATCCTCGCTGGTTTTAAATTCACCCGAGTTAGCGCGGCTGGGGAAACAAGCCGATGGAACATCCCGCCGGGCTGCCGACGGAGCGCAGCGGCGAATCGGCGGGATAGTTGAACTCCCGCAATTGCAGCCGGAAATTCCCGTTTTCCGGGTCCACAAACAGCGGGTTGGTGAAAAGATTGCCGGCGGGGCGGAATCGGCCCGCGCCGAGTTCCAGGTCCGCTTGATTCTCCCAGAAGGCATTGTGCGCGATCTCGCCGGCGGCATTGGACGACATGCCGTTGAAGATTGCGGCGCCGCAGCGGGCGAAAACGCTGTTGATGATGGAAATATCGGCGGCGGCCGGGGCCGCTTCCCGGGCGCCGAGATGAATGCCTGTGCCGGCATGCCAAATTACGCAATTCCGCACCAGATTATCCGCGCCGCCCAGGACCCGCACACTGATGGCGCGGGCGCCGTCAATCAGACATGCCAAAATTACATTTTTGTCCGCGCCGGGATGCAACGTAATGCCGTAGGTGTTGTCGAAACAATCGTTGGCGACCAGGAGATTGTTGACGCTCGCTCGGTAAAGCTCGATGGCCGTGCCGCGGCCGCAGAACCGGTTCCGCGCCACGCGGCTGCTGCTGCTGTGATTGAGTTTCAACATGCTGGCCGTACGGCCGCCGCCCTGGAAAACGTTGCCGGTGATTTTCGCCGCCGTGCAGTGGAACAAAGCCAGCCCGACACCGTCAGGTCTGTCGAACAAGCAGCCCTCCACCGCCGATTCCTGTCCATGCACGATTTCCGCCGCCGAGCAGCCTTCGAACCGGCAATTTTTGATCGCCACAGGTCCGCCCCGGATGCTCAAAAAGGCATTATGGAAGCGTTTCGATTCCGTCACCAGGTTGCTGAAGACACAATCCTGGAAACGGCCGCCGCCGGCCAGGGTCAGGCGCGATTTGCCGGAAAGCGGCTGCGCGGCGGCGAACGATGCGGCTTGGGCGAGGAACGGCCCTTCGCATACCAGCTCGCCCTGCGCTTCGAAAAATACAGACGCCTGCGGTTTGATCGTCAGCGCCGCCCGCGGGCTGAAGACGATTTTTTCGCGGATGACGATCCTGCCCTGCCAGGCGGTATTGCTTGTGATTTCGCCCGCCGGGGCGCCGCCGGCGCCGGCCACCATGGCCCAAAAGCATAGAATTGCCGTCCTGGTATGGTTAAACATTTTTGTTCCCGCAAATTGCGATTCAGGAAGTCTGGCTCCGCCGGGTTGTTGCAGCTTGCGGCAGCGGCCCTGGGCGCTGGAATCATCGGGTCAATTTCAATCCCGTGAACCATTCCACCGCGCCCTGCGCCAGGGCGGCGTTGAACCCGAACAATGGTTTTTCCTCGGCGTCGTACCCGCCGTTAACGCTGGCGATGCTGACCGTGCCGTTAAAAACAACCTTGCCGGCGCCCGCCGTGCCGGCCACTGCCAGGGCTTCCCCGGAGGCGCCCCGGGCGATCACCCGGCCGGCTTCGCCGGCTTCCGGCACGATCCAGTCCACGTACATCAAGTCCAGTTCCGCGCCCCGGGCGAGGCCCGGCAGCGCCGGGTGCGGCTCGGCGATAACGGCCTTGCTTCCGTCAATGCGCTGTGCGCCATGGCGGCAGATTTCGGGGAACGGGGACGCCTGCCCGAACGGCCCGCGCGGGCCGCCGATCAAGTCATGCTCAATCACAACTCCGCCACCGCCCTCCACCGCATAGCGCCGCAGATTTTCGAAAAAATCCCCGCGCCGGATATTTTTGTTCTTCATGACGAACACGCAGTCGTACCGGTCCAGGACGGAGAGATTCAGCGAATCAATGATTTCCGGCCGGGCATTGGTGAATTGCCGGAAGAATTCCAGCGCGCCCTGGGCGCCGGAGCCGTTGTATATGCCGATATTGGCAAAGCGGCCCGTCCGGCGCGGCTTGAGCACCAGCTTGACGTCCGCCAGCCGCGCGGCCAGCATCGTCCGGAGCTTGTCCGCCTGCGGTATGTCGCCGGAAATCAGCTTGTCGGGCGCCTGAATATCCGGCCGGCCGCGGGTGCGATCCCGGATTTCCTGAAACTTGCGCCAGTCGGCTTCCAGGTTGTCCAGCGCCTGCTCCAGCAGGGCCGCCGCCCGGGCGAAATCGCCGGCACGCTGCAGGGCGGCGGCCGCCCGGTCGGCATGCACGGCGCGCGCTACGGCATAAAGCTGGGGCATGCGGCGGTAGTGGTAAATAAAAATCTTCTGCGGAGCGGGAGGGATGGTTGCGTAAAGCTGCCAGGCGGCATCCAGCGCCGCCAGCGAAACCGCCGCGGCCTGGACCTGCGCCGCCATCCGCTCAGGCGTGTCAATTATGTCCGGCGCGATCCGGCCGAGGTCGGA
>JAXGSX010000308.1:0-4160 GCA_040775225.1 Kiritimatiellia bacterium
ATGGCTGACGGAGTAATATTTGAGGTTATAATGTTCGTCTATGCACAGCATGATTTTACGCGCGATTTCCGCCCAGCGCCGGTCGCCGGTCCAGTGGTAGCGAAAGGCCGTCTGGAAAAATCTGAAAACCGGCTCGGCATGCATATTGGCGATCAGCCGGGCGTAATCTATTTCGTAACCGGCAGCCTTTTCCGCCAAGCCATCCAGGATGTACTTGACCGCGCCGCCCGGCTGGATGATGAGCAGGCGCGGCATGACGGCCCGGCCGTCCGCCATTTCCGGCAGGTTTTCCAGAAACACCGCAACCGCGGCGGCAGCGCCCGCCGGCGACGACGCGCCGAGGACGATCGTGTTTTTGCCTGTGCCCCAGGGATTGCACACCGTGCGGACTTCATACCCGTCACCGCCCGGGTATGCGCCGTCCGCGCCGCACCAGAACCCGGCATACAACGGCAGCAGCGCCCGGTTGTTGCGCACATTGCCGAGCAGTACCAGGTTTTGACGCCGGTATTCCGGCAAAATCGGCGCAAGTTGCCTCGGGCAGACTTCTTCATCCGTCAACAGGGGTACCGCGGCGCCGTACCGGGCCTGCATGCCGGCGGCCAGCTCGCGCGCGGCGCGGGCGTAATCCGGAGCGGCGGCGGGATAGACGATCGCGCACTCCGCCCGGCCGTCCGCGGCCAGCGTCGTGTCCGGATGCAGCCGGGGTGCAGGGATGTCGGGCAGGTTTACCGCCGGGCCGCCGGCCGCTGCCAGGCAACCCAACAGAAGCAGCACGCGGCACAGGCAGCCGCGCTTCGTTTGCCGCGCGGAGGCCGGCTGCGAGAGGATGTGCACCGGCAGTCGGTGGCCGGGATGAAACCGCGCAAACCTGTGCAGGATTACGGACGCGATATTATTGCGGTATTTACTCAAGGTCGTTTCGTTAAGTAACTTTCAAAAGTCCCCCGGCGGGCTTGTCCCGCCGGAGACCAAGTTTGTGCAAAACGCCGCATGTTGTTGAAAAACTACACTTTGTGTTTTTGCATAACCTTTCGTTCCTGCCACGCAAGATGGCAGGGGACGAGTTTTGAAATTAGCTCGTCTATTAAAATTTGATGTTTCAAAATTGCGCTGACAATCCAATCGTGTCAATTTTAAAAATCCATGATTTTTAGCCAAACCGGTGATTTTTACCGTTTTTCGGTGCATTATCGCTTGAACGTTTTTTGCGGCCTGATTTTTACGCCAATACACCGATCAATCCTTGAGCGTCTCTCGCATAAGCATGTTGAACATCTGGCGCGCAGTCATAGCCAACACTACAAACACCCGACCGTGTCAAGGCGGCGGGCAATCAACGGTCCCTGGCGATGACAGCCCCTACGGCCGCAATGGCCGCCATGTGCTGCTCCCGGTGTTTCTCCAGCGTCGTCCGCCAGCTGGTTTGCATGAATCCATACAGGCGTTTGGCGGCGATGTTTTTGCGGCAGAATTTCACCGTGTCGGCGAAATTGGCGGGTTTCGCTACTATCCCGCCAGCGGGAACCTGGTCCATCCGCAGTTTTTCCAGGTCCAGGTATGCCTGCACGGGTTTCAGCCGCAGCGGCTTGCTCATGTTCCCGCGCGGCCGGACCGGATCGTCCATGACCTGCGGATTCGCCCGGATCAGCACGGTGGCCGGATGTATCCGCTTGTAATACCACCAGTTGCTCTGCAGCACGTCCCGGCGCATGTTTCTGGCGAAATCCAGGGGATGGTACCACTGGTAATCGGACCAAATCCACGGGCGGGCGCCGTGGCTGCGGACGGCGTCGCACAGCAGGTTCAAGTCATGCCAGTACAGGTCGAACTGTCGGATGACCGCCAGGCGGTTGTAAATCTGGTTGACGGCGGTTTCCTCGTCCATGCCGAGATGGAAAAAGCGCGGGCCGTCAAAAATGCCGCAAACCTCGGCGATCAAGTCGCGGCAGACGCGGTAATAAGTTTCCGTGGCGAGCATGCGCGAGTACCTGCCCAGCCAGATGTCATGCGCCGCGGCGAAATTCAGCTTGGGAATGATTTCAATCCCCATATTCCGCGCCGCGGCGATTTCCCTTTTCAAGCGCGCCGGAGTCCAGGCATTTTTCACGGCGATTTCCGGGTGGCTGCGGTAGGCCACGCCGTCGCCCAGGTCCAGCACGACCATGTTCATGCCGGCCGCGGACATGGCGCGCAGGATGTCCCGCCAGAGCCGCTCGTCGAACCGCAGATAGGGTTTGGCGACGGCTTCGCTAGTTTTGTTCTTAAAAAGGGATTCCGGGCAATCGAACCACATATTATAACTTAAATGGATGAGGTTAGCCCAGATGGTCTGACGCGGTTGGTGTGTTCCCATGGCGAATCCTTTTTTCCGGCTTTTTTCCGGCCTGCGATCTCGAAATCAATGACTGTATGTGCCTGGGCGCATATGCAAACGTACACGCAGATGCCGAACGCAGTTCGGCCACTACAGGTTATGCGCATCGGCGCATATGCAAGTGTACGCGGGCGAGTTTAGGCGCGGCCCACAGCCGGAGCAAGCGGAATGTTTTGCTATTTTGTGGAATTTCTTGCTCACCCTCCGGCGGGGTTTTTCAGGGGGGGTGATTTGCTGTGGGCCGGTTTGGCTGATGAAGCGGGGCTTGCCCTGCGTAGTCCGGCAAAGCCGGACTTCGCATTGCTCAGTCTGACAAAGCAGGGACGTGGCGCATTCGGCAGGCCGTGTGGATCAGGCGCGCGTTTTTTGCTGTCGCGCGTTTTTTGCTTGTTTTAATACAACTTGGAACTTAAGTTCATGCGTTTAATATTCATTTCGGTATTTGCATTCTGAATAACTGACCAGTTACAATATCCGGATTTTAGTTCCGGTCTGGCGCCAATCAGGGAGACGAAGATGAAAAAAATTGTTTTATCGGCCATGGCAATTTCCGGAATCTGTCTTGCCGGCGAATCTTCCGCCCGTATTATCGCTTACCGCGACTGTCAGGAACTGCTGGTCCGAAGCCATTTTTCGGCAACGCAGGATGTCGTCATAAAAGTATTTTACTCCAAATCATCCGGCATGCCCAACGAGATGGCCTATCTGGTGCCGAAATCTGTGCCCTTGCTCGATTACACGCAATTCCAGGCCATGCATCGCGGCGGCGACGATCTTCCGGCCTATCCGATGCCCAAGTACGGCACGCTTGGTGGCAATCACGGGTCACGCTACGGCCGGCAACTGAAAATTCCCGGGCACGGCTTGAAGGCGGCTGACCTCGGGGCCCGGCTGACGACGGAGGGTAAGGGTGATTTTTATATTATCCGGATCATTGACCAGGACCAGATTCTGGTCCACCCGGAAAACCGCGGCAAACCGGGTTTCCCGATCTTCACCGCGCTTAGCGCTGGTGACAAGCTGCTGCGGGACGGCGTCGAACTGGTCTACGCCGAGTTGGCCATGCAACAGGTCTATCCTTGCAATCGTTACCGTGAAAACGCATACCTGGTGAACGGCGCCGATCCGCTGCCAGACAAAACCGAGACGCCGTGCGATTTTCTCGACCACGTGGTTGATTATGACGTCATCATGCCGGATGCCATGGTTGATCTGTTCAAGAGCAAGCCCGGCATTGCGCATGATTTCATTGCGCCGGAACTGCCCGGTTTGCTGAACGTGCGCAATGTCTATCGCTATCAGGACAACGGCGCCTGCGTCGTTTCCGTCAAAAACACGGTCCTGCACGATATGGCCGGCTACAATTGCCTGGGCGTCATGCTGTGCTGGTCTGGCGAGATTGCCAAAAAACAGAAAACCGAATTCTACATTCCCAAGCTCAAGCCGCTGCAAGCGGCCGGCTTCAAACCGGCGCCGGCCCTGGCGTGCGACTTTTCGGCCATTTATACGATGCCGGATGAAATGCCGGGCGCATATAATATCGTTAAAAGCGATTGCCTGGACCCGGAAGACCCGCCCGACCGGTTCATTCGTTTGGTCGGCGATCAGGAGCGCGAAATCGGCGTGGCGCTGGGGTATTCCCTGTTTGAGGGCGTGACGGCAAAGAGCCGGAAAGCAGCGGTACAAGGGTCATGCCGATAAGGGCAACGCCGCCGCCCGCCATAAGCTGCTTCATGCCCTGGCTCTTCGCGCCCGGATTGTCGTTGCCGTAGCCCTCCATGAG
>JAXGSX010000309.1:0-4112 GCA_040775225.1 Kiritimatiellia bacterium
CGGCTTACGATTTCGGCATCAAATGGAATATCCTGCGCTGCCTCAGGCGCTCCGGCATGGCAGTCACCGTGGTGCCGGCCCGCACGCCCGCCGCGGCAGTGCTGGCTATGAAGCCGGACGGCGTGTTGTTTTCCAACGGGCCGGCCGATCCGGCGGCCGTGACCTATGCCGCCGAAGCGGCGCGCGCCTTGATGGGAAAAACGCCGCTGATGGGCATTTGCCTGGGACACCAGATACTGGGCCTGGCGGCGGGCGGAGTAACCCGCCGGCTGAAATTCGGCCATCACGGCTGCAATCATCCGGTCCAGAACCTGGCAACCGGCGCGGTTGAAATCACTTCGCAAAACCATAATTTCACGCTGGACCCCGATACGCTGCGCGGCGGCCCGCTGGAAATCACCCACATCAACCTCAACGACCATACCGTCGAGGGCATCCGGCATAAATCCGAACCGTTGTTTGCGGTGCAATACCACCCCGAATCCGGTCCCGGCCCCCACGACCCGTTTTACCTGTTTCAGCGTTTTCGGGAGATGATCGCACATTCATGAAAACCGGCAACTGGATCGCCATTCTGGATTTCGGATCGCAATACACGCAATTGATCGCCCGCCGGATCCGGGAACAAAAGGTCTATTCGGAAATTCTGCGTTTTGACACGCCGGCGGCCAAACTGCGCCGGCATCCGCCCGCCGGTATTATTCTGTCGGGCGGCCCGGCCAGTGTCCTGCAGCCCGGCGCGCCGCGCTGCGATCCGGCCCTGTTTCAAATGGGCCTGCCGGTGCTGGGCATTTGTTACGGCATGCAACTTACGGCGCATATGCTCGGCGGCGCCGTGCGCCCGGGCGCCGGCGGCGAATACGGGCCGGCTGCCGCCGCCATTCGCCGACCCGGCGTTCTCTTCAACCGCCTGCCGCGCCGCATGCGGGTCTGGATGAGCCACGGTGACCAGGTCGTGCAATTGCCCCCGGGCTTTACCACCCTGGCCGGCACCGCCGCCTGCCGGCAAGCCGCCATGGCCGACCTGCGCCGGAAAATTTACGGCATCCAATTCCATCCCGAAGTGGCCCATACGCCGCGCGGGGAAGACCTTCTGCGCAATTTCCTCTTCGCCATCTGCCGCTGCCGACCCGACTGGGCCATGGCCCGTTTTGTCCAGGAAACCATCCGCGGCATCCGCCGGCGCGTCGGCGCCGGGCAGGTTGTCTGCGGCCTGAGCGGCGGAGTGGATTCCGCCGTGACCGCGCTGCTGGTGCACCGCGCCATCGGCCCGCGCCTGCACTGCATCTTCGTGGATAACGGACTGCTCCGGCACGGCGAAGCCCGCCAGGTTAAGGAAACTTTCGGACGCCAGTTCGGCTTGAACCTGCGGGTCATTGACGCACGCCGCGAATTTCTGCGGGATTTGCGCGGCATTGACGATCCCGAACGCAAGCGCAAATTGATCGGACGGCGTTTCATCCAGGTGTTCCGCGCAGCGGCCCGGCGCCTGGGCGAAGTGAAATTTCTGGCGCAAGGCACGCTCTACCCCGACGTGATTGAAAGTTTCTCGCCTGTCGGCGGCCCTTCCGCCACCATCAAAAGCCATCATAATGTCGGCGGGTTGCCGGCGGATTTGAAATTCGAACTGATCGAGCCGCTGCGCGAATTATTCAAGGACGAAGTCCGGCAGGCGGGGCGCGCTCTGGGCATAACGGAATCCATCCTGGCCCGGCAGCCTTTCCCCGGCCCGGGCCTGGCCGTGCGTATCGTCGGCGCCGTCACCGCGGAGCGGGTAGAGCTTTTGCAGCAGGCCGACCTGCGGATTCAGCAGGAATTCGCACAGTACGCCCGGCGCGCGGAAATCTGGCAGGCTTTCGGAGTTCTGCTGCCGGTAAAAAGCGTCGGCGTCATGGGCGACGGCCGGACTTATGCCAACGCCCTGGTCCTGCGCGCCGTCACCAGCCGCGACGGCATGACCGCCGATTGGGCGCGTCTGCCGCCGCAGTTGCTGGCGCGGGTTTCGAACCGCATCATCAACGAAGTGCCCGGAATCAACCGCGTGGTCTACGATATCAGTTCCAAGCCGCCGGCCACGATCGAATGGGAATAACGCCGGAGCAGCCATGCCGAAAAACGTGATCGTAGCCCAGTCCGGAGGGCCGTCGCCGGTCATCAATAACTCCCTGCGCGGCGCGCTGGATGCCTGCCGCGATTATCCCGCCGCATTCGGCCGCGTTTACGGCGCCTGGCACGGCATCGAAGGCGTGCTCCGGGAAGAATTGCTGGACATGTCCGCCCAGGATCCCCGGGAAATCGCCCTGCTCGCCACGACGCCCGCCGCCGGGGCCATCGGCACCTGCCGCTACAAGTTAAAAGAACACCAGCAGGAGGATTTTCAGCGGGTGGTGGAAGTTTTCAAAGCGCACAACATAGGTTTTTTCTTTTACATCGGCGGCAATGATTCCATGGACACCGCCCACAAATTGAGCCGGGCGGCCCGTAACCAGGGTCTGGAATTGATTGCCACCGGCATCCCCAAGACGATTGACAACGACGTGGGCGACCAGGAATTCCAACTGATTGACCACACTCCCGGTTATGGCTCGGCGGCGCGCTATTGGGCTTGCAGCATCCAGAATGCCAACGAGGAAAACGCCGGCTCCTGCACTTCCAGCCCGGTGCTGGTGCTGCAAATCATGGGGCGCAAAATCGGGTTCCTCCCGGCCGCGGCCCGCCTGGCCGATCCGGAACGCGAAATGCCGCTGCAAATTTATTTGCCGGAGGCCGGCTGGACGCTGCCGGAACTGGCGGAAAACGTAAACGCCGGATTAAAGCGCCACGGCCGCTGCATCGTGGCCGTGAGCGAAGGTTTTGACGCCGGCGACATCGGCCCCGTGCACGACGATTTCGGCCACATTGAATACGGCGCCAGCCGGTCCAATGTCCAGCAGGTGGTGGTGAATTACCTTAATTCCCACAAGCTGGCGGCGCGCGGACTGGTTTTCGGACAGATCCCCGGGACGGACCAGCGCACCACCAGCCTGCATGCTTCGGTGGTGGATCTGGAGGAAGCTTACCAGGTCGGCCGCCAAGCCGCGGAAATCGCCGCGCGCGCCGGCAACGGCTGGATGGCAACCATCCTGCGGCAACCCGGATCGGACTATTCCGTGCGCTACGATAAAGCGCCGCTGGAATTGGCGGCCAACAGCGAACGCCGCCTGCCCGCCGCCTGGATAGCGCCCAACCGGCTGGACGTGACGGATGAGTTTGTTCAATACGCCCGTCCCTTGATCGGCGACGCCTGGAATCCGGTCCCGCTGGAAAACGGATTGCAGCGGTTCGCCCGGCTGCGTCAAATCTTCGCCCCGCAAAAATGCCCCGCTTACATCCCCGAAGCATGGCGGGCGCCGAAGACGCCGGGGTGATCACCGCGAATCAGGCAACAGCGAGCGGCGCCATGCGCAACGAAAACTGGATTGCAGACGAGTTGGATCAATTGCGCCGGGCAGGATTGGAGCGGCAATTGCGCGAAATCCCGCTGCCCGGCGCGCGGCGCGGCGACGGCGCGCAGCTTTTGAATTTCGCCAGCAATGATTACCTGGGACTTTGCCGGGCCCCGGAAGTGGTGGCCGCTGCGCAGGCCGCCGCCGCGCGCTGGGGCGCCGGCGCCGCAGCTTCCCGCCTGGTGACCGGCACGCTGCCGGTCCACACCATGCTGGAAGCACGGTTGGCATCCTTGAAGGGTTATCCCGCCGCCTTGCTGTTCGGCAGCGGCTATACGGCCAATCTGGGCATCATCTCCGCCATTGTTGGCCGGCGCGATTGGGTGGTGGCGGACCGGTTGGCGCATGCGAGCATGCTGGATGCCGCCATTCTCAGCCGGGCGGAACTGCGGCGTTTCCGCCACAATGACCCGCAACACCTGGAAGAAATTCTCCGGCAGCGGCCGGCCGGGGTCCGCTGCCTGGTATTGACGGAGTCGGTGTTCAGCATGGAAGGCGATTGCGCCCCGCTGCGGGAAATTGCCGCTGCGTCCGCCGCGCATGACGCCATGCTGCTGGTGGACGAGGCGCATGCTACCGGCGTTTTCGGGCCGGGCGGCGCCGGCCTGGGCGCCGCGCTGAACCTGA
>JAXGSX010000310.1:0-4104 GCA_040775225.1 Kiritimatiellia bacterium
TCAGTTTCCTTTCCCTGGAATTTGGATTGAAATCAGAAAGATAATCAAAGATATTGATCAGTTCCACCTTCTGATTCCAATTCACCCGCTCCTTGAATTTCCTCAGCATGGGTTCTGTATGAAGTATGAGACCATCTGCAATTCTAAGTATGTCCCATTCACCTATGTACATATCATCACTTCTTCTGAAAGTATCTATATCTATAGCCAGCATCATGACCTTAATATTCTTTGCCCATTTTAAAATTCTGAAGAAGAGGTATATAATCCTGGTCTGTTTACCGGCAAACGGAAGAGGAACCTGAAAGAATATAAGTGAATTTCTTTTGGGTTTCGCAAATATCCCAGGGCCAGCCGCGGTCTGCCCGTAGATATAAGCTGCGGCGGTGCATGGCCAGGCGTTCGGGGCGCGGGCGGCTGCAATAAAAATCAGCGAAAAAGCGGACTTGCGCCGGGGTGAATGTCGGTTCGGTGGCCGGCGGTGGTATGGGTGCCGGGGTATCCGTGGGGGTATTTGTCGGATAAATCGGATTTGTCCCCTTAATGGATAAATTGCGAAAAAGGGTCAAAGGATCAGAAATATTATTATTATTTAAGTCAGATATCTTAACTTTGTGTATAGAGGACAAATCCGATAAATCCGATTTATTGCGCTTATTTGCTGTTTGGGTTGTCATAACGTGCCTCCAGATACAATTACGGGGTGGACTGCGTAGCTTCCAAAGGATTTACGGCCGGGCCGGTTTGCCGGGGGCGGCGGCTCCCGTCGGATGATGTTCCTGTCCTCAAGTATTTCAATCGCGGGCAAAAGGTCGTCGGATCGGTCAAGGCCAGCGCCTTTCCTTAAATCGTCAAATAATCTTCCAATTGTAAAACGCTCCGGGCGGTTCCGGCATATCCAGCCAAAAACGCGGCGGGCCAGTCCCATGTCACCGCCAGCGCCCATTTCGGCAAAAGCGGCCTTGGTGTGCTCAAGAAAAAACATGCCAAGCGCCCAGGCGGCGGCGGTCGTCTCTGGGGCAATGTCTGCCGGCGGGTTGGCTCCGTGCTGCATCAAGTGGAGTATGGCGGCCAGCCGGGCAACTGCGCCGGGCAATTTGCTGGCAAAGTCGCGCATATGCGAAAGCTCGCCGTCGGGTGCCTGCGCGTGCTCAATGCGGTCGTGATACTGTCGCCATATTTCAAGGGCGTCGCCGTCCAGGTTAATCCGCCGGTGTGCTTCTGGGTTGTCTGGGTCAAGCGGTGGGATGTGCAAGAGTTCACGGAGTCGGGCGGCATACGCTTCCACAAGCTGGGGCTGCATCGGGGTATTGCCGTAATCACGGCTCCCGATTTGGCCGCCGGGCATGGTGTATAAAAATCGGGCAAGCAATCCGCGGCCGCGCATCTGCTCTTTGCTGGCCATGTTCCGTAAGATTTCCGGCTGGCCGGTCAAGATACACGTCAAGGCGGCGCTGCGGGCATATTCCGGGGGGCGGCCGGTGCGGTCAACGCGAACGGCGTCGCCGGCGTGGCCTTTTAAGAATATTTCCATATTGCAACCGCCGTTTTTAGAATATCTGCCGGCCATGATCTCAAAAATCAATCCGCCTTCAGCGTCGGCAACGGCCATGCGGCCGCCGTTGGCACAAAGCAAGCTCGCTAGATGCTCCGGGGTAACATCGCTTGCCAGTAACCGCGGGGTGTGCGGGATTTCGGCCATGCTGACGGCGATTTCTTCCGCTTCCAGGGTCAAGCGGTGGCGTTCCTGTGGATCATCGCAACGCCCGGCGCGCTTGCGGATTTCTGCAAGGCGGCTCTCTTGAATCTGCCGGCGTTCCTGCGCTTTGGCAATCTCCGGTTTGATTTCCTGAAACTGCTCAATTTCGTAGTTTTCGACGGGGGCTAGACATGCCCGGAATGTGTCGGACTTCCTGCTGCCGGGTTCCATCAAGGTCAATGTAAAAATATTTAGCGGCTCGTCATGGGATTGCCCGATATACGCGCGGAAGCGCTTTGCCGCGGCCAGGGCAACGGCGGCCAATACGGCGGCGCCGGGTAGTGCGGGCGGGACCTGCTTCGATCTGGCAACGTCCAGGACAAAAGACTTAAAAGGCTCCGGTAATACTTCTGCCGGGAAGTCGGGCAATTCAACGGGGGCATCAAATCCAATTGGTTTTTCCCAGGGGTCGGGGTCTGTGGTGGTCTGGATGGTCTCCGCGACGGCCGCGGCATCGGCCATTGCTTCAATCTCGCGGCGGATCGCCTCCGGGGCCTGGTCGGGGCGCGCTTCGATGTAATCCACAATGTCGCCCGCGGTATCGAGTCCGGGCAATCGGACAATCCGCACACTGGCGGGCGGGGTCAAGGTGGTTAAAATTTGGGTGGCGGTGGTGGCGTATGCCTCGCCGGGTTCGTCTTGATCGGGGATGATTACAACATCACGGCCGGCCAGGGGTGTCCAGTCGGTTTTTGCGGCGGCCTTGCTCCCGCCGGCGCTGGTGGTGGCAGGCAAGCCGATTGATACGGCGGCAAGGGCGGCTTTTTCGCCTTCGCAAACATAGATTGCGCCTGCGGGTGGCAAGTCGGCTTCACGGAATAAGGGCCATTGGCCAGCCGGGGCGCCCGGTGTCCAGCCGGCGGGCGTGGCGCGGAGTTGGCGGAAAGTTTTGCCGTCGGGGAATTCGTAGCGGGCAACCGCCGCGAACGGTTTGCCGTCAAGCGGATATTCATAGACTGCCGCAAGGGCTGCGCCGGCTGGGGTGCATTGCGTCGCGGCATCCTGGGCGGATGTAAAGCTACGGGCGCGGCTGGGTGCGGTTCTGGCCGGTGGCCGGGACGTGCTGCCCGCTGGCATTAAATCCGCGGTGCGAATACCGATTGCCGCGCAAATTGCTTCCGGGGCGCATCCAGCATGGCAACATAAGACAATTCCTCCGTTGCGGCCTTCGTCAATTGACAAGCTGGGTGTCCGGTCGTCATGCGCCGGACATTTGGACATCCAGCCGGTACCATTACGCTTGGCATTTAATCGCACAGTGAGATCGTCAATGGTCATGGGGTGCCTCCCCTTGTCAAGAGCTCGTCCACCTGTGACTGCAAAAAACCGTTGCCGCGCTGCCGGCCGGGCAGGCGGATGCGGGTTAATGTACCGCGGGCGGCAAGCAAATCCACCAGGCGCAGGCTGCAACTCAAACGGCGCGCCACTTCCGCGCGGCGCAGTAGTCGCTCCGGCAGGGTTTCGGTGGGTTGCCCGGTCAACTCGCGGAGCAAGGCGGCGCGATCTCTTGCGGGAAGTCCGCGCAATGCAAGCCGCGCGATTTCGACGTTCGGTGAGTTCATCGCTCCCCCTTGGAAAATAATTCAGGAAACAAAATTGCCGCCGGCTGGTGCAGGAACCGGGCAAGTCGTTCAGCTTCGTCAACGTGCGGATTGAAGCGCCGCCGCTCAAATGCGTAAATCCGCTGTTCCGTAGTTTCTGCGGCGATTGCCAATGCAATTGCCGTCAAACGAAGTGCTTTCCTGGCATTGCGTAACGGATAATTTAAAGCTTCCACATTTACCCTCCCCAAGATGATGTTATTTTTGTTGCTTGCCTCACCCATGCAAATGTGCGAAAATGTCTTATCTTGATGAATAATACTGAACAAATTGACTTAAAAGAGGCAGTCAAGATACTGAAAAAGTGCCCGCGTCAAATCACGCGTGATATAAAAGACCGCAAACTTCCAGCGGAAGGCGGTGGTCGCGGTACGCCGTGCAGCCTGAATTTGGCGGATGTAATTGCTTTAAAAAAAAGGCAATTAGCTATTTGTGATGCTAATGTGTTGGCGCGGATTGCGTATGCTTATGAGTGCAAACATTCTGAGTCAATGCATCAAAAAGACCTTCTTGCTCAAACCATACAGGCGGCATTAAAAGCGCAAGCTGGAAGCACGACGAACAGCCTTGTTCATCCAGATTATAAGAACTTTCCTAATAATTGGCCGCGTGGCTGGCTCAACGCCGGATTTCTTCAATTATGGCGTTTGCGGCGGTCTGGCAATGAGGCGGCGTTAAGCGCATATCTTCAACATAGTCTGCCTGCGCTTTCGGATGTGCCGGAAGGATTGATAAAATGGGCGA
>JAXGSX010000311.1:0-4077 GCA_040775225.1 Kiritimatiellia bacterium
GGAGGCAGAGCTTGCTTTGTAAATCCCTCCCCCGCTGGCAGTGGAATAATTGCTGTGAATCACGCAGTTAGACAGGTAAAAATCCCGGTAATTACGCTTATAGATTCCGGCGCCGCCCGGTCCGCGGCCGTGGCGGATGGTGAAGCCGGACATGAAGATCGGATCCCCATCGGTAGTTGGGCTGGAATACACGCAACGCCGGGCATTTTCACCGTCAATAATTGTCTCACCCGGCCCGTTGACCCCCCGGATATCCACCGACTTGGTAATGCTCACCACCGGGTCCACCGCCGCAGTATAGGTGCCGTTGGACACCAGGATCACATCGCCATCGCCGGCGGCATCTACCGCACCCTGGATGGAACGTTTGGCAAGAGGCCAGGTTGATCCGTCATTGCCGTCATCGCCCGTCTCGGCCACGTACAGCGTTGTGGCCGCCATTCCACTGACCGATAAGGCAAAGCTTAAGAGCAGAAACAATACATTTTTCATGGTTTTACACTCCATGCCTATCGTTAACAATATTTAACATTCAACTTCCAAGTTTTTTCCTGATAAATTCCCGCACAACCTCAAGATTGTCGTGCAGATCGAACCCGAACCCGTCCAGCCCGTGCCCGCAACCTTTGCGCACCACCAGTTCCACCGGCACGTTCCACTCCCGCAGTTTCGCGGCAATGGCCTCGGCGGAACTCAGCGGGCAGGTCTTGTCAAGTTCGCCGTGCAGCATCAGCACTGGCGGCATGCCGGCCTTGACCTGGTGCAAGGGCGACGCCTGGGCGTATTTTTCGGGATACTGCTCGACCGTCCCGCCGATAATGGCCTGACCGATCCGGCTCTGACCGAAATCCCCGACAAAATCGCAAATCCCGGCGTTAATCACCGCCAGGTTGACATCGCTCGCAAATCCTTCATAGCCGCCGCTGCCGTCGAATTCACCGGAACCGTTGGACGCCGCCGCCAGCCAGGTCCACTGCGTGCCGGCGGAGCTGCCCATCACGGCGATCTTATCCCGAGCGATCGCGTATTCCCCGGCTATCGAACGCAGCCAGCGCAGGCAGGTTTTCAAGTCCTGCAAGGCGGCAGGAAATTTTCCATCGCCCGGCTGACGGTAATACAAGGCCGCACAAAACAGATTCTCCGTCAGTGCCAGGTAATTGCACTGGCGGTCGCCGCAGAGTTTCGGCTGCTTGCCGCTGGCCCAGTCGTGCATGAACACCAGCGCCGGGCGCGGCTGGGCCGGTTTTTGCTCGCGGTAATACACATCCGCCTTCAAATCAAAGCCGCCGGGCAGCCGCGCGATACTATGCTGGCGGATAATGGTATTGCCGCGCGGCGCCACGCACATGGCGGATTGCGGGTCCGCTTCCAGCCGCTTAAGAAATTCGGCATCATCCACCACGGTAAATAATCCCGGCTCATTGGCGCTGGAACTCATGGTCCTGAAGTCCTCCATACGGCTGTTCAACCGGCCCGGGATATCCATCCGCGCATCGGCGGGAATCTCCCGCTGCGCCGCGGCGCTGGATACCTGGCCGAACATCAACAAAATCGCCCCGAAATGATAATGCAGGCAATCTTTCATAACTGATCGCCTCCAAAAATGCAAACTGTTAATCCTCGGACGCATCCGCATCTTCCGCCCTGTCAACCGCCGGGTCCTGCCCGTCTGCCAATTTTGTATCCTCCGCGCCGAACTCTCGCAAGGGGAAATGCGCCAATTCCTCAACTTGTATATCGTCAAACCAGGCAGATTCTGTTTTCCCGAAATACCGGCACAGCACGGTTCCCTCAACCGGAGCTTCGCCGGTTGTCAGCACCGCATCATAACACATCCAATCCTGTGTTTCGCCTTTGGGCGCAAATGCATTGGCGCCGTCATGCCCGCCGCGCGCCCGGCGCGTCCGGACCGCCTGCTCGCCCGCTGTTAACGTCAGCTCCACCGGCGCGTTCTCAGGCATACGCGCCATCCGCACCCAGCCGGTCACGCGATAACGTGTGGTTGGTTTCATTGCAAAGGCCGCCGATACGGCCTTGGCCCGATTGGCCGAGGACTCGCTACCGCCGAGTTTCAACGCGCGCCGGCCGGAATGAGGCGCCGCATCATACTCCGCCGGCCCGGACAATTCCCAGCCCCCATCTTCTTCAAATCCGCCATTCGCCAGCGGAGCTATTTCCCGCGCCGGGTACACGTTTTGCATAAAAGTTTTGTTGGTGTCAACCGCCGCCACATCGCCTACATTCCCCACCACCGACCCGCCCGGATTATGATGCAACAAGCCGCCAACCATGTTTTCGGAGCATTGATTGCCCATAATCACATTCTGTTGGCTTTCCGGGCCGGTCGCCACAATCCCCCATTGCTGGCTCTTCAGAATGCGTGGTACTGTCCCTTTCGGATAATCATGCTTTAAAGGTTGATCCAACTGCAGACCAACCAGACGGACGCGGTTGGTGACATTCACTTCCTCGCGATTCCCCTCATGTTCAAGCACTAACCGAAACTGCCGATAAACCGGCGGATCAGCGGCAAATTCGGTATTTACAGGCCGAGCTTTATAATGCTTGATTTTTATCTCCCGGCTCCCGGCTGGCGCATCCTCCGTCAACTCGCCGCACCCGAATTCGTCCTGGTCGTCATAACAGCGATTATTGGCCACCACGCAATTCTGGGCGTTATACAGCGCAATCCCCGCCGGCATGCGGTGCCGCGACGTGTACCAAACACCTTGCTTGTTGTTATTCATGACGATATTGCCCATGATCACATAATCCTTGGGGCCGATCCGCCCGCCTTCCGTGGCAATCCCCTCGCGCATATTATCGAAAATAATATTCTGGCTGATGATATGATAATGATCGCCATCCCGCGCCAGGTGCGCTATGCCGAGGGCCTCATAGGTCGGGTTGCCCTGAAGCACCCGGCAACTCAACCCGCCTATTCCAATTAAGTTGCCGTAAATATGATTGTTTTCGATGATGCACCCGAAATTGCCCATGCACATATAAATGCCGCATTCCAAATTATCATGAATCAGGTTATTCACGATTTTAACCAGCGGCCCGGAGCCAGGATGAATCCCCTGCCAGCCGCCGCTGATATCGCAATCCGTGATCAAGGCGCGCCCGGCGGAACAGCTTATATTAACGAAGTTATTCGAAATCCAGCATCGGCGTATTGTGCACCGCTCCTGCACATGCCGTATGCCCGTCTCGATGAATGCATCCGGATATTTCCGCTTGTTATCCCGCCATGTAATTCCATCAAAGGTTTGCCCGTCCAAATTCCCATCGATCGCCAGATTTTCAATCAAACAATCGGGCGCCGCCATAACCATGGTAAATTGTGTCATCAGGACGGCATCACGCTCAACCTTTAACTCGACCGACGGCTTGAACGGCACAACCGGGTAAGCATCCGACCAATGCCGGCTGCTGACAATATGAACGCGATTGTCTTCAATCCGGGAAATAATCCACGGGCGCCGCTCCCAAAGCGGCTTTACATACCCTTTGATATCGCAAGGATGCACGGCCATGCCCGGCCGAAAGGGAGTCGGATCGGTCACCACCACGTAATCCTGCGTGGCGCCTTTGCTGACATCTTCAGCCAGCGGCGCCGCCACCATCGGCGCCTTCCAAAGACGCGTGGCCTTGCCGGCGCCGATCAACTGCACTCCCTGCCGGAGCCGGATCGTGCGTTCCATCATGTAATCCCCCGGCGGCACGTAGACCGTCCCTCCGCCAGCCGGCAATGCTTCTATTGCTTCCTGGATCCCCCGCGTCGTCGAGCCGGGTCCGTCATAATCGGTTGAAACCAAGTAGGGCTTCTTCTCGCCTTCCGCCACCACAGAAGACACCGCCATTAATCCGATCAACCCCGCCAGGCCAAACCGTAATTTTGTTTTTTGGACAAACATTGAATTTCCTTTTTTTACATTTTTAGTTCCAACATCATTTCAAGAGCGGGGTCACTCATTAAAGGCGCGTTGTCAAGAGACATATTCCCCCCTTCCACACTTTTGTGTGGTTTTTCCTTATTTGCAACGTTAGTTCGCCGAGTCGAGTATTTCCGCC
>JAXGSX010000312.1:0-4016 GCA_040775225.1 Kiritimatiellia bacterium
GACGAATTGTTTTTCCAAGCAAGCCGCCGCCGAGCCGCCTTACACCCGCTGCCCGCGCTGCGCCGGCCGGACGCCGGCGGAAGCAGTCGCGGAAGTCAACCGCCTGATTGCGGAGGGCGTGCACAGCGTCAAGCCCGAGGCGCCCGTGATCGCCTGGGATTGGGCCTGGAGCGAGCAATGGGCGCATGCGGCGGTGGACCTGCTGCCGCAAGACGTCTGGCTGATGTGCACCAGCGAGTGGGGCCTGCCGACCCGCATCGGCGGAGTGGATGGGACGGTGGTGGATTACTCCATTTCCAATCCCGGTCCCAGCGCCCGTTCGCTCTCGCTCTGGCAGCATGCGCAGCGGCGCGGGCTGAAGACCGCGGCCAAAATCCAGTTGAATAATTCCTGGGAATGCAGTGCCGTGCCTTATTTGCCGGCGCCGGACCTGGCGGAGGAGCACCTGGACCGCATCGCCGCCGCCGGCGTGAACGGCGTAATGGCGGGCTGGACCCTGGGCGGCTATCCCTCAGGCAATCTCGGCCTGCTGCGCTGCCGCGCCGCGGAATTGGCCGCGCGGATCGGCGGCCGCCAGCAGGCGGCGATCCGCGCCGCCTGGCAGGCCTTCAGCGCGGCTTTCCGCGAATTCCCCTTCAGTTGCGGCGTGCTTTACGTGGCGCCGCAGAATGTCGGCTCGAAAAACCTGCTCTATGCCGAGCCGACCGGTTACGCCTGCACCATGGTGGGCGATCCCTACGACTGCCTGCAAGGCTGGCATTCGATCTATCCGGAAGATGTTTTTGAAAACCAGTGGGTCAAGCTCAGCGAGGGCTGGCGTCGCGGCCTCGACATCCTGCGTGAGGCGGCGCCCGGGATTGATGCAGATCACCGCGCGGCTTTCGACGATCTGGAACGGGTGGCAACGGCCGTGTATTGCCATTTCCGCAGCGCCTGTCTGCAGGTGGCCTTTGTCCGCCGCCGGCAGTCCGCCGATCCGGCCGATCGCGCGCAGGCGCTGAAAATACTGGATGAAGAACAACAGTTGGCGATCCAACTGCATGCCATTGCCCGGCGCGATTCCCGCATCGGCTTCGAGGCCACCAACCATTATGCTTATACGCTTCAGGACCTTCGGGAAAAGGTGTTAAACTGCGAGTTTCTGCGGTTAATGTGGACGGCAGCGGAAACCATCCGAAGGCCCCCCCTGGAGGGCGAACCTGAGGTGAGCCATGCCGCCACCCAGGAGGGCAAGAGCCGTTCCGCCAAGCCGTTTGAGGCACGGAAACCACACGGAGGGCCGGCGGATGCCTGAAAGGTTCATGCCGTATTTGCGGCGCAACTCACCCGCTTGGCTGGCAGCGCTGGCGGCAGGGATGTGCGGCATGCAGGCCTATCCAGCCGTGGAGGCCGACACGCCGTTTTTCAATGAGCCGTTTGAAAGCCGCGCCGCAATCGAGGCGCGGGAAGGGAAGGTGTCGGCCGGAGTTGAATTTGAACTGGGCAAAACGGACAATGCGGCCTTCTTCGATTCCGGCGCGTTCATTCGCCTGCCGCTGTCTGATTTCTCGGCGGAGGGCTGCGTCGAATTCCAGGAATTGATTGAATGGCCCGCTGACGGGCCGAAATTTCGGTGTCCCGCGTCAGTGCTGGAATTGTCAAACACCGCTTCAACCAACGCCATGCGTTTGCATGTCACCCACAACGGCCGGCAATACGGGTTTTCACGGGAATTGGGTGTGCGTGTCAGCGTGCCGGCGACCAACGGTTCGGCCATTGCCGAAACACTCTCCGGCGCATGTTTGGATTGGGCCGACGGCCAATGGCAGAAAATTGCCATTGCTTATAAACTGGGTGGCGCTCCGTCAAACAACGAGATACGCCTCTACATCAACAACTTGTTGCAGGATGTCTGCCGGGGCATGCCGGCCGGGACAAATGCAGGTCTATTTGACACCATCACCATCGGCGCGCCGGGCAATTCCGTCCGGGTGGCCGTGGACAACCTGCGGATATATCCTTTTTGGCCGGAGGTTGACTCCCGGCCCCGCAACCTGATCCGCAATTACAGTTACGAGCATGACTCCAACGCGGATGGGGTTCCGGATTTCTGGTCCCAAATCGGCGCGCCCGGCAAGGGGTATTGGGGCGGCGCCCCGGGCATCGCCCCGGAAAGCCGCGGCTTAAGCCGCCGCACCGAGCAGGAGTCGTATTCGGGTCGCTATTCGGTCCACATGGAAAGCAAGGCGTTAGGAGTCGGCGGCCAGGCCATTACCGCCATTTACGGCCTTGAACCCGGCCGGGAGTATTTGTTGGACGCGGCCGTCAAGGCTTCCCATCCCGCATTGTCGCTTATGGTTTGCCCTTTTGACATGAACGGCAATTTTATCAAGGAAGAGAAGAAAACTTTTGAAATCAATCTGCCGCCCGAAAATCGCAACCGCTGGGTTTTGCTCTCCGGCAGCGCGCGGCCGCCGCTGCGATTCCGGGCGCCCGCCGGCTGCCGATATGCCAATCTTTACCTGCTCGTGCATGACTGCCAGGGCGTCTATTGGGACGATTTGTATTGCATCGCCACAGCGGAAGGAGAAGATTGACATATGCTCAAGTATAACCGGATGTTTAAAATCGCCGTCGTCTTGCCGGCATTGGCCGCCGCCACCGCCTGCCACGGCGCAAATCTGATTGACTGCAACAGCAGTTTCGAAGTCGGACTCAAGGGATTTTCAGCCGATTACAGCGGCCTCTACTCGGACCGTGAAGACTTTGTCGGCCCATTTTCCATTGATGATACCACGGCGGCCCACGGCCAAAAGAGCTTGAAGATAACGGCTATCATGCGCGGCCGTTACGGATTGGCCAGCCGGGTTTACGAGTTGACGCCGGGTAAAAAATACACGCTCTCGTTTTACGCCAAGGCGGATGCTCCGGTGGCTTTGCCGTTGATCAAACTCACCTCCAACGCCGGCGCGCACGACGTGGGGGTGGGGGGCGCGGTCAAACTGACCACGGAATGGAAACGCCATTCTTTCTCCGGCGTGCTGACCACGGGTGAGAAATACCATTCCTACAAGAACCGCTACTTCATCAGGGCGTTTTTTTATCAAGCGCCCAAGGCGACGATCTGGTTTGACGCCTTCCAGTTGGAAGAAGGCGACCTGACCGATTACCGGCCGGCACGGGAAGCGGAAATTCAGGTTTCCCATTCCCGCACCGGCCATATCTTCCGCGTGGGCGAAACTCCCGAGCCGGCCCGAATCGCCGTCTACCGTTCCGCGCCGTCCGCCGATTATGATGTCGTCGCGAAGCTGATTGACAATTATACCGGCGCAATCCTCTCAACCAATGAATTTCACGTTTCCGGCGGCGCCGCGAACACCGATATCGCCCTGCCGGCGCAGGCGTTGCCGCGCGGATCCTATAAAATCCGCGCCGCGCTGCTGCGGGACGGCACGGAGCTTGATTTTACCGAGTGGATTTTTGCCTGCATCACCGCGCATAACCCGGAAAACGCCGTGCCCCCGGAACAATCGTATCTGGGAGTTCATGCCGGACCCGGCGGCGACCGGTATCCCCGGGATTGGAACCTGGAGCGGGATTTCTGGTTCGACACCGTCCGCCCGGAAT
Organism: Kiritimatiellia bacterium; assembly: GCA_040775225.1. GTDB lineage: Bacteria > Verrucomicrobiota > Kiritimatiellia > JAAZAB01 > JAAZAB01 > JAXGPF01. The sequence goes on from JAXGSX010000312.1 coordinate 3,607, forward strand.
GGACCTATCAACTTCTCAGGGATTTGGGCATTCACTGGCAAAGGGTGGATTGCCTCGGCCCCGTTGCCACCTGCCGGGACGAGCCCGGCGAAATTTACGACCGGCACATCGAGGAATGGGCCCGGTTGGCATTGCGGTATGATATCCGGATCATGGCCACGCTCGGCGCCGGCGCCGGACGCGGCCCCGCCTGGATGGCTTCCGAGCGGAAAAGTATCATGACCGGATCAACCCTGTTCAATCTTGACGGAACCAGGATGTATGCGGCCAAACTGGCGCAGGCGGCGCCGAGCATCCGTTGTTGGGAAACGTTTAACGAACCGAACTGCTATTTTTCGCCCGAGGAATTGTTTGAGCTTAACCGGACTGTTTACCAGGCGGTCAAGGAAGTTCAGCCGGACGCGACGATC
>JAXGSX010000313.1:0-4005 GCA_040775225.1 Kiritimatiellia bacterium
ACGATCTGCTCCAGGGTCTGGCGCACCCGCTGGTGCAAATCCGCCTCCTGGATATGCGAGGCCGTCAGCCGCTTCATGTCCAGCCGCTCGAGCAGCACCGTGTGAATCTGCCGCTTCATCTGCCGTTTCTGCTCCTGCGCCGGGTCGGCCCGCAGAATTTCCGACTTGGCGCGGGCGGGCGGCGGCGGACGTGGCGGGACGGCTGGCGCCGGCGCGGCGGCGGTCGGCGGCGGCTCGCGCACCGGCTGTTCCGCCGGCAGGCGTACCACCATGCCGTAAGCGCCGCACCGGATTTCCTGGCCCGGCTGGAAGGGCGCTCGCCCCCGCACCGGAGCGCCATCCAGCAGCGTGACGTTGCCGCTGTCCAGGTCCTCTACGAAAAACCCATCCTCGCGCAGCAGCAGAATCGCATGCCGGCGCGCGACGGCAGCGTCGGGAATTACGATTTTATTGCCTTGCTCGGAGCCGATGGGATATACGCCCATGGGCACCAGCTGGCGTTGCAGCGGAGACCCGGCATGATTGATTTCCAGTTGAAGTAAATGATCTGACATGGCAGATCTTACAAGTCCTGCTTGTGGCGGATGTCGCGCTGCCGGATCAGGTTCAATTCCTGCAGCTTTTCCTGGATACGCTGGTAATCTATCGGCGGCAGATCTGTGACATACGACACATCCGCCGGGTTGCGGAGCGCCAACGAAAGCCGGCCCTTGACCGATTGGGCAAACACCAGCAATTCCACCTCGCGCGGCGTGACTTCCAGCGTGATCGTGCTGTATCCCGCCCGCGCCGCCTGGCGCTCGCCCGACGGCCGCCGCGCCGCCAGCTGCTGTCCGGCTGCCAGCACCGTCACGTCCTGCAGCACGGTGAGCGTGACGATTTCCTGCTCGTTGGGCCGGTTGGTGGAGGGAATCGTGAAGGTGCCGATAATGTCCACATGATCGTTCGGACGCACCATGCCGCTGACCGAAGAAACGGCGTCAACCGAAATGGAAATGGCGCGCAGGGACAGCGTGACGATATCCGCCAGGCCGGCTTCCGCGCGGTATGGCGCATCCACGTCCGACCACAGGATCGGCTCGTTTTTACTGATGGTGAACAGCAGTTTCTTGCCGACTATATCCACCGCCGATTCGGGCAAGACCGCCCGGTTGCCGACATTGCGCCGGAACACCTTCAGCTTGCCCAGGTCCGTCTGTTTAAGCACCGAGCCGGCCGGCAAATCCTGCGCCGCGCCCACCACCCAGATGCTGCTGGCGCCGCTCATGATCAGTTCCTTCTCGTGGCGCAGATACGCGCCGGTCAGCAGAAACGCCAGGATGCCGCATGCCAGCGCTATCACCAATACGAGTTTTTGCTTCATGGCATTTTACCGTTTGCGGTTGCGCTGGCGGCCGCGCGCCGCTCAAATCGCTTCAATGGTGGATGGCGGCTTGGCGGTGATGTTGTAAGTCACGCTCACCACGCCCGGGACTTCGCGGGTGATCAGGTCGCCAAGTTTGACCAGGGTTTTATATGGCAGATTGGTGGGGCGGGCGGTGACGGCATCGCGGCTGTCCCAGCAGCGCACCTCGATCTGGCGTCCGAAATCGCGGCGGCCGGCCCGGATACCCGTCACGCGGTCGGCGTGCAGAATCGCCAGGCATTGGAAGGCCGGCACCCGCGCCAGCACGCGCTCCACGACCGCCGTGGCCTGGCGCACCAGTTCCACTTCCGCCGGGGTGACTTCGCCGATTATCCGGGCGGCAAGCGCCGGCCCGGGAAATGGCGGCCGCTGGCACAGGGCGGCGGGCAACCCCAGAGCGCGTCCTACGCGGCGCACGGCCGGCTTGCGCAGGTTGATCAACGGTTCCAGCACGGTGTAACCATAGGCTTTGCGGGTGTCAATGCCCAACTGGGACAGGATGTTGTGCTGGCGCTTGATGCCGGCCACCGTTTCCTCTACATCGGTCAGAATCGTGCCGTGCAGCAGGAAGCGCGCGCCGCTTTGCCGGACGAGCCGGCCGAAGACTTTTTTGTAAAAGGCATGGGTAATGGCCTGGCGCTTGGCTTCTGGATCGGTTTTGCCCTTGAGTTCGCCGAAAAACTCGCGGCGCGCGTCCACCAGTTCCACCCGGACCCCGCGCTGGCGGAACAATTTCACCACGGCCTGCGGCTCGCCCTCCCGCATCAGTCCGTGGTCAATGAAATAAGTTTTCAGGCGCGCGCCCAGGGCGCGATGCGCCAGCATCGTTACCACCGACGAATCCACGCCGCCGGAGAGCGCGTTGATGGCCGCCCCATCGCCCACTGCGGCTTGCAAGGCCGCCGCCTGGCTCCGGATGAATGCTGCCGGATCAAGTTTAGCCAGAGTGATTTCCTTAAGCTTGGTTTTCATGCACGCTCCCGTTTGGAATGACACAGTTTGTGGATTTACGGCAGTATATATTACCGCGCGGCAAACACCAACAGTAAAATTCAGATCAAAATTCCATGCCTGGCCGCGCCGCCGCGCCCCGGTCAAAGGGATGCTTCACCGCGCGCATTTCGGTTACCAGGTCCGCCAGTTCCAGCAGGCGCGGATGCGCGGCGCGCCCGGTAATCACCAGTTCCACGCCGGCCGGCCGGATGTCCGCCAGGTGGAGCAGTTGTTCAATATCGAACAGGCCCGCGGTGACGGCGCAATTCGCCTCGTCAGCAATCACCAGGTCGTAGGCGCCGCCGCATAATGCCTGTTCCATGTCGGACAGGCCGGCGGCCGCCATGCGGATATCTTCCCCGGCGGGCGGACCCTGGATAAACCTCCCGCGGCCATACTGCCGGCAGACGATCTGCGGCAGAAATTTGCGCAAGGCCCGGATTTCGCTGTACTCGCCGGATTTGATGAATTGCCCGATGAAGACCCGCAAGCCCGCGCCCGCGGCGCGCAGCGCCAAGCCCAGCGCCGCGGTGGTTTTCCCCTTGCCGTCGCCCGTGTAAACCTGAAGGAATCCTTGCATATCACACATCCACCGGCGGCGGGCGCTCGCCAAAACGCTCGGCCAGCCGCAGGGTTTCCGGCAGCGGCAGCATACCGTCGGTGGCGCCGGGATGCGCCAGCGAAGCCGCCGCGGCGCAGGCGCCCAACCGCATGCCGTCCTGATAATCCCAACCCTCATGCAGGGCATAGAGCATGCCCGCGCAAAAGGCGTCGCCGGCGCCCACGGCGCCCTTGACGTAATCAGCCGGCAAGCGCAGCGAGCCGCGCGCCAGGCGTTGGCCCGCGCGCGTCTGCAGGTAGGCGCCCTCGGGCATGTGGATCACCGCCAGTTCCATCCGCCCCAGGCTCAAAAGTTTGTCCGCCGCCGCCGGCAGCGCCGCGCCGTCAAAACTGCCGTCGTCGCGGCGGATGGGTATGCCCACGGTGCGGCCGGCTTCAATTTCGTTCAAGATCAGGTAATCGGTGTATGGCAGGGCCGCCGGCACGATCCGCGCGAACCGGTCGCTTTCCTCGCTGACCACGTCCACGCTGGTCTTGATGCCCGCGGCCTGCACCTGGCGCAACAGCCGGGCAGCCGCGGTGCCGTATTGCGGATCGGGGGCGTCCATGGCATCCAGCAGCAGCAGATAACCCAGGTGAAAGATGCGGCAGGCCAGGCGTTCCACCAGCACATGTTCCGGGTTGAACCGGGCATTAGCGCCGCGGCAATGGTAAAACACGCGGTCGCCGGTGCCGCTTTCCGTCATGACGTCGGTATAAGACGTCGCGGCATCCGGCAGCGCCAGCAATCCGGAGCAATCAATCCTGCAAGCCGAGCAATTGCGCAGCACGAAATCCCGGCCGGCATCTGCGCCCACCACGCCGATCCCGGCGAGCGGGAAATCCGCTCCCAGTCGGCCCAGATCCATGAGCACGTTGAATGGCGCGCCGCCGGTGCCCAGGGTTTCCGACTGGATGCTGCCCAGCATGCCCCGCCCCGGCAGGCGGTCAAGCATTTTAACATGATCCACGATCCAGTTACCGGCGCAGGTGATTCCACGTCTTTG
>JAXGSX010000314.1:0-3968 GCA_040775225.1 Kiritimatiellia bacterium
CGCCTGGCGCAATCGACGGAAGGCAATAAATACTGACACTGGTTTATGCCCATCATTTTCGATGCCATTTTCTGGCGGCGGCTGATGTCCAGCGCGCGCGCGGCGCTGCCGCCTGCCGCGCGTACGGCGGGGTGGCTGCTGGTCTTGATGGTCCCCCTGTCGCTGGCGGTGACGCTGCTGGATTATGCCGGCGTGCTGCCGCGCATTGCCGGGTGGCTCCAGCCGCTGATGCGGCTGGCGGGGTTGCCGGGCGAGGCCGCGCTGGTGGTATTGACTTCGGCCAGCCTGAATATTTATTCCGCCATTGCCGTCATGCAGACAATGACCCTGACCGTGCGGCAGGCCTCCATCCTGGCTTTGATTTGCCTGATCGCCCATAACCTGCCGGTGGAATCGGCGGTCCAGCAGCGGGCCGGCTCTTCGGGAATGATGATGCTGGCATTGCGCCTGGCGGCTGCCCTGGCCGGAGGCATGCTAATGAACCTGGTCCTGCCGTAAAATGCCGGCTTTTTGACATCCGGCGCCGCGGCGCCGGCCGCGTCAGCCGGTCCGGGCGCCATGCTCCTGGCCTGGGGAAACGGCATGGTCCGGCTGTCCCTGAAAATCCTGCTGATCGTGTCCGGCTTGATGGTGCTGCAGCGCTGGCTGGCGGAATTCGGCTGGCTGCGCCGGCTGGCGCGCTGGCTGGGTCCGGCGCTGGCCATCTTGGGGTTGCCGCGTTCCACGGCTTTCCTGTGGCTGGTGGCAAATTGCATGGGCCTGGCCTTCGGCGCGGCCGTCATGCTGGAGCACGCGCGCGCCGGGGATGTCTCCCGCGCGGATTTGCGCCTGTTCAACTGCCATGCGGCCATCTCGCATTCGCTGCTGGAAGACACCCTGCTTTTCGCGGCCCTGGGCGTGCCGGCCGCCTGGATCGTCTGGCCGCGGCTGCTGCTGGCGGCCGCCGCGGTCTGGCTGTGCCGGGCCTGGATGCGGTATCGTCCGACTCGTCCGACTCGTCCTACTCAGATTCAGCCAGGCCCCGGCGGCAGAACATATCCACCTGTTGCCGGTGGTAGTAAGCGTAGTTAGGGCTGTCGGCCAGGGCCGGGGGGCAGGAGGCGACCGCCGGATGCCAGAGGTGCAGGGCGCGCGCCCGCATGATCAGCGACCGGCCGCGCACTCCGGCCAGGTGCAGCCGGGCGGCGAAGTCATCGTCTTCCAGGCCCCAGCCTTCATAATTTTCGTCGAAGCCGTTGATGCGCTCGGCATCGGCCCGGAAGAGCGAAAAGTGGCAGCCCAGAATTTTCGGCTTGTTGCGCCGGGCCAATCCGCAACGGCGCAGCCAGGCATTCCGCTGGAACTGGCGGTGGCGGCGCGCCAGGTGCCGGCGGTCGGCGCGTTCCCAGAGCGCGGCCAGCGCCGGGGCATCACCGGGGCCGCGCAGAAAGTTGAGGGTGTCGGCCTCGCTGACCCAGGCGCGGTTGGCGGCCAGGAAACGCCCAGGCCGCGCCGCCCGCAAGTGCTGTCCGACGGAGTCCGGCAACAGCAGGATATCGCAATCCAGCATCAGCAGGTAATCGCCGCTGGCATGGCGGATGGCGTTGTTGCGCGCCGCGGCCAGGCGGTAGCCCTGGTCCGGCTGCCAGACGTAGCGCACGGGAAAAGGCAATCCGGCAAAACCCGCCCGCATGGCGGCGGCGTTTTCCGGGGTGGAGCCATCGTCGGATACCACGGCCTCGTCCACGACAACCCGGCTGCCGGCCAGGGCTTTCAGGCAGGCGGACAGCATCTGCGGCCGGTTATAAACGGTAATGATGGCGCTGGTTTTCATACGGAGCGTGTTCAGCGTTCAGGGTTGCCGGAGGTTGAATGAGGTTCAACGGTTGTTTGAGGTTGGAATTGGTCCGGTCGTAAAACTTTAACACCCTAAAACTTTAAAACTCTAAAAATCCCCCCCCCACATTTAACCTATTATTCCGTTTCCTGAATTTCAAATGCCGAATATAGGTTTAACCCGCCGGATTGCCCAGGTCCCATTGCCGGGGCGTGAGTTGCTTGGATGTGGCAAACCGCCAGGTTTGCCCGCCGGCATCGAGGATGGCGGCGTCATTTTCCAGCCGCACCGCCAGCGGCGCACCGGGATGGCGGGCGCGCAGGCAGTTGGCCAGCAGGATGGCCTTTTCCGCGCCGTCGCCCCGGCCGAAATTCCAGACTTCATCCGGCTGCGCCAGGCGGCCGGGTTCGTCGTATATGGATTCATCCGGCAAAGCGGAAATCTGCGCGGCCAGCGCCGCGTCCGACATTGCCTGCGTGGCGGCCAGGGCCACGGGATTGCGTTCCAGCGCCGCCAGCAGAAACGGGCGGTCATCCGCCGCATTCAAGTCGCGGTAGGCATAAAAAGCCAGGTCAACGGCAGGATGGCCGGCGCGGAGCGACTGCAGCCGCGCCAGCAGGTCTTCGCGGCTCATTTCCGGATGCAATTGCAGCGGCGGCAGGGGAGGCGCGGGCTTTTTGGCGGCCAAATCCGGCAGGCGCGGCGTCACGCGGCAGAAGTTGACCAGGTTTTCAATGGCGATGGCGGCTTTCAGGCAATCCGAGGCAAAGTGCCGGCGCAGGGTTTCCAGGTCATCCGGGCTGGCAAAGTTGAACCGGCGCACGCGCACGAAATCTTCAAGGTCGTTCAGGATGATGCGGTCCGGCAGCGGCTTGGGCTGGAACTCTTCCAGATCCACCTCCGCCATCAGGCGGGCGCGGGTGGCGTCGGTAAGGCGGGCGGGGGAATCCTGTTCATAGGCGAAAGCCCGGTCGAGGGAGATGTAATGATCCTGACCGTGCAACGGCCAGCGCAACTGGAAGCATGGCTGAAACTGGCGGCTGTGCCGGAGAAAATTACCCAGGATTTCCACGCTCAATTCAGCGCGCATGAAATCGCGCAGGCGGTTGGCGAAACGTGTGTATGCCGCGGCATCAATCGTGGCGTCGGGGTACAGGGTGTGGATGTATCCGGTCGCATGGGCCACGACCGTGACCCGCTCGTGCTCCAGCGCGCGGCGGGCCTGGGCGGAAAGCGCGGTGCCGTTGCACCACATGGTTTTGGTCACCAGGCGGCGGTTGTTGGTCAGGATGCCGTCGTCGAGGTCCACGAAGTTCTGGGAATGCAGCGGCGTGGCCATCAGGAAGATTTTTTCCAGCGGCACCCGGCAGACGATGAACATGGCGGCCGCATACAGCACGGCCAGGGAAACGCATTCGCCGGCGCCGGTCTGGTAGCCCGGCCGGTGGCGGAAAGCGTCCATGGCTTCGACCGTTTCGGTCTTCCAGTAGGGAATGATGTCGCCGTCATACTGGTCCAGGCCGAAGTGGGAGCGGATGTCAATGTCGAAGTAATACTTGTCGCCCTCGTAGCCGAACAGGGCGTTTGATTGCCGCAGGGCTTCGGCGTCCAGGAAGCCGCGGAAACGCGCCATTTCGCGGGCCTTGGTGGTCAGGCCCCATGTATTCAAGTCCAGATTGAAGGCGTAATGGTCCATGATGAACTGTTTCAGGCGCTGCAGGCGGCGCGCGGGTTTCATCCGGTCCAGGCCTTGAAACCACGGATCATCGCGCCAGCGCCAGATGCGCGGCGACATGAGGTTGGCCAGCAGCAGGCTGTAGATCAGTTCGGGAAAGACGAACACTTCCATGTCCGAGAGGGTGATCGCCGAAGATTTGCGCTGCAGCTCGTAAGCGGCGGAATTTTGCGTTGGTTTCAGCGGCATGTTTTCTTGCTCCCGCGTTTGTTGTCGTGTTGCGGCTTGCCGTCCAGCGCGGGCGCGCCGTCCGCCGGGGGGGTCATCCGCCGCGCCCAGGTTCCCGGCGCCGGTCGTAAACCCGGCGCGCCTTGCCGGTTGAACGCTCCAGGGTTTGGGGCTTTACCAGTTCCACGTTGGCGTGGATGCCGGTAATCGAGTAAATTTCATGCGCCAGGTTGCGGCGCAGCTTTTCCA
>JAXGSX010000315.1:0-3967 GCA_040775225.1 Kiritimatiellia bacterium
AAAGCGTTTTTGAAAAAACCGATTTTTTAGAGCTGTATGCTTTTTGTATGCTTTGTAACCCTGAAAAGCATACAATCACACACCCGCACAAAAAAGCAAACAAGCGCAAAACCAAAAAAGGCAATGTTGAGCAAACCCGCATGGATAAAGGGCGAAATGCTTGTTTTTGTTAGGAAAATCATGGCGTACCTGGCAGGAGTTGAACCTGCAACCTTCTGATCCGTAGTCAGATGCTCTGTCCAGTTGAGCTACAGGTACGCTAAAAACGGCATTCATGCTAACCGATGATTTTATTTTTGCAAGAAAATTCTTGCCGTGATATCATTGACTCCATGAATATTCACGATCAAATATCCGGCATTAAAAAAAAACTGGGAACTAAACTGCTGATCCTGGGGCATTATTACCAGAATGATGCCGTGCTGCAATATGCCGACGCCGTAGGCGATTCGCTGGAACTGGCGCGCCGCGCGGCGCAGGAAAAGACCGCCGAGCGCATTGTGTTCTGCGGCGTCCATTTCATGGCCGAATCTGCCGATCTGCTGACATCATCCGGCCAGACGGTCTACATGCCCGACCCTGACGCCGGCTGCCCCATGGCCGACATGGCGCCGGTTCGTGAATTGCGTAAAATCTGGCCGGAACTCCAATCCGCCGTCCCCGGCTGGCTGCCGGTGATATATGTCAACAGTTCGGCCGCAGCCAAAGCGTTCTGCGGCGCGCGCGGCGGCTGTACCTGCACCTCAAGCAACGCGCCGCGCGTGGTGCGCTGGGCGCTGGATCAAGGCAAACGCGTGCTGTTCATTCCGGACGAACACCTGGCGCGCAATACCGCGCATGACCTGGGATTGACGGACGACGCAGTGGCGCCGGCCGATCCCCGGCTCCCCCTGGGCGGCCTGTCATCGGATGCCCTGCGCCGCGCCCGGATTCTAGCGTGGAAGGGCTACTGCCATGTCCACGCCTTCGATGTGGAAGATATCGCCGCAGCCCGCCGGCGTTATCCCGGAGCCAAAATCATCGTCCATCCCGAAACGCCCGCCCCCGTCCTGCGTCTGGCCGATGCCCATGGGTCCACTTCGCAAATCATCCAATATGTGGAAAACGCGCCGGATGGCGCCGCCATTGTCATCGGCACGGAATTCAATCTGGTCAGCCGGCTGGCGCGCCGGCACCGGCATCGCCTGAACATCATTCCGCTGCGCGTTTCCGTCTGCCCGAACATGTCCCGGACCACGGCAGAAAAGCTGTGCCGGACATTGCAGTTCTGGCCGGATGAAAACATCATCCGCGTGCCGGCTGATTTGCGGGAAAACGCGCGTTTATCCCTGCAACGCATGCTGGAGCTATCCTGATGTCTTGAAGCGTGGATGATCGGCCATGCCCCCATTTGCCATCAAAGCCGAATACCAACCAACCGGCGACCAACCGGCGGCCATCAAGGCCCTGATGGAAGGCCTCGCGGGCGGCCATCGCTTCCAAACGCTGGAAGGCGTGACCGGCTCCGGCAAAACCTTTACCATGGCCAACGTGATCGCCGCCTGGGGCCGCCCCACCCTGGTGATTTCCCATAACAAGACCCTGGCCGCCCAGTTATTTGTGGAGTTGAAGGGTTATTTCCCGGAGAATGCCGTCGAATATTTCGTCAGCTATTACGATTATTACCAGCCGGAAGCCTACATCCCGCAAACGGATACTTACATTGAAAAAGACGCCGCCATCAATGAAGAAATCGAGCGTTTGCGCCTGGCCGCCACGCACGCGCTGATGAACCGCGGCGATGTTATCATAGTGGCCTCGGTTTCCTGCATCTACGGCCTGGGTTCGCCGGAAGATTACCGGGAAATGCTGGTCAGCCTGGCGCGCGGCGACGAGTTGGACCGCGAACGCCTGATGCAGCAACTGGTGGACATTCAATACAGCCGCAACGATTACGAACCCCAGCCCGGCGCGTTCCGGGTCCGCGGGGACACCGTGGACATTTTCCCCGCCTACGCCCGGACCGGCATCCGCATCGGCTTTTTCGGCGACCGGGTCGAGTCCCTGCAGCGGATTGACGCGGTGACCGGCAAGGTGGAAGCCGACCTGGGGCAGACCACCGTCTCGCCGGCGCGCCACTTCGTCATGCCGGCGGCGCGGATTCTGCCGGCCCTGGACTCCATCCGCGCGGAACTGGCGGAGCGCGTGCAATGGCTGGAACGGAACAAAAAATTGCTGGAAGCCCAGCGCCTGACCATGCGCACCAATTATGACCTGGAAATGCTGAAAGAAACCGGGTTCTGCTCCGGCATCGAAAATTATTCCCGCCATCTCAGCGGCCGCCGGGCCGGCGAACCGCCGGCCACCTTGATTGATTATTTCAGTTCCGAATTCCTGACCATCGTGGACGAGTCGCATGTGACGCTCCCCCAGGTGCGCGGGATGTACAACGGGGACCAGGCGCGGAAACAAATCCTGGTGGACCATGGATTCCGGCTGCCGTCGGCCAAGGATAACCGGCCGCTGAATTTCGACGAATTCCTGGCGGCGACAGGCCGGATGATTTTTGTTTCGGCCACTCGGGGCTATTTCGACCGCAACGTGTCGCGGGCGCCGGCGCGGCAGATCATCCGGCCGACGGGGCTGCTGGACCCGTCCTGCGAAGTGCGGCCCCTGGCCGGCCAGATTGACTCCCTCATGGAGGAAATCAAGCTCCGGGCCGCGCGCCGCGAGCGGGTGCTGGTCACCACGCTGACCAAGAAAACCGCCGAGGATTTAAGCGCCTACCTGGGCGACGCCGGATTGCGCGTGCAGTACATCCATTCGGACATTGACGCGCTGGAGCGGGTTGAAATCCTGCGCAGACTCCGGTCGGGCGATTTTGACTGCCTGATCGGCATCAATCTGCTGCGCGAGGGATTGGACTTGCCGGAAGTCTCGCTCGTGGCCATCCTGGACGCCGACAAGGAAGGATTCCTGCGCTCGGAAACGTCGCTGATTCAGACCGCCGGCCGCGCCGCGCGGCACAGCCACGGGACGGTAATTCTGTTCGCCGATGCCGTCACCGATTCCATGCGGCGCGCGCTCGCGGTGATGAACGCGCGCCGGACCAGCCAGATGGAATACAACCGTTTGCACGGCATCACCCCCCGCACCATCGTCAAGTCCATCAACGAGGGCTTGCGTATCAAACAGGCCGGCCGGCAGGCCGCCGCGCTGGTCGTGCGCGAGGCCGGCGGCGACTACGATGTCCAGGCCGTCATCGGCGAAATGGAAGCCGAAATGCTGGCGGCGGCGGATGCCATGGAATTCGAACGGGCCGCCCTGCTGCGCGATCAAATCGCGGAACTGCGTTCCGCCGCGGGACTGGAGCCGCGCACAACAGGCCGCTCGGCGCGCGGCCGCCAACCCGGGGCACGCAAAAAGTCACCCTTGAAATACCCCGGAGTGCGCCATGTCCGGCGGCGCCGGAAATGAGCAAACTGGACATCAAGGCCGGCAACCCCTGCGGCCAAGCCCAGGGCAGGCATGTGGGGCCTCCCCATTGGAGGGAGAACCTGGGCGGCGTAAGTTTTAAGGTTTAACGTTTTATGGTTTTACGCCTGCAAACTGAACACTCTGCCCCTTTGCCCCTCTGCCCCTCTGCCCCTTTGAAATAACCGCTTGCGCCCGGGACGCTGGCATGTATAATGTCCGTTGAAAGGGGGCGACAGGTTTCGACGTTCAAGTTGAAGCCGGAATTGCGCGTCGAGGACCCCGGTTGGCCTCGTAAAACACCCGGGACAACACAAATGCTAATACTGAATTAGCTCTCGCGGCTTAATTGCCGTGGCGCTGTTCCGTTGACCGCCTGCTGGACGGAAACAGCGACGATAGCGGGCTGGCGGAAGCATTGGGCAGCCGGATGCTTCCGTAAGATTTACGTGGCTGCTGGCCGCGGCGGCGCCTGCCTGCCGGCTTCCATCGCGGCGAGAATAAAAGACAGGAT
>JAXGSX010000316.1:0-3954 GCA_040775225.1 Kiritimatiellia bacterium
CGCCCCAGCCGCGCCCGCAGGGTGGGGCCCAGCCAGAAACGATCCTGGGGGCCGCGGATCGACCGCCCCCGCCGCCGGGACCACCACTTCAGCGCCATGCGCGCCGCCAGCAGGAGTCCCACCGCCAGCCAGGGTTTGAAATTGGCGTTGACGGTCAGTTTGCAGGGGCCGGCGCGCAGCAGCAGCGGATCCAGCAGCCAGGCGGCGGGCAGCACCAGCAGGGCGGCCAGGCCGGCCCAATCCAGGGCGGCCAGCCAGCGGCTCGGCCGGCCGCGTTGAGCGGCCGCTGCAGCGATGGGGTTGGTGTTTGACATCAAAAGAGCGTATAAATAAAAGGCGCCACGGCCTGGCTGCTGACCACCAGCAGCGCCGCCAGCAGCATCAACAGAAAGACGGGGATGATCCACCATTGCTTCTGGCGCCAGGCAAAGCCGAAAAATTGCCTAATCAGTATCCACAGGTGTTTGAAAAACATACGCCTCCTTAATCCAGCACATAGTCCTTGCGCCAATCCATGGTTTCCGTCCAGGGCGGCTGATCCGCCTTTTGCAAAATATATCCGCCCAGCACCAGGCAATCCATTTCCGTGCGCATGAAACAGCGGTAGGCATCCTCCGGCGTGCAGACGATCGGTTCGCCGCGCACGTTGAAGGAAGTGTTGATAATGGCGCCGACCCCGGTCAGTTCCTCAAAGGACTTGATCAGGTCGTAATATTCCGGATTGGTGGCGCGGTTGACCGTTTGGACGCGGGCGGAATAATCCACGTGGGTAATGGCGGGCACATCGGAACGCGCCTGGTTGATGCGTTCGCGCAGCGGCAGCCTGGCGGCGTCGGCCTTGTTGATGCAGCGTGCCGCGCGGACTGGCGCCACGAGCAGCATGTAGGGCGAAGGGTGGTCCAATTCGAAAAATTCGCCGGCGCGCTCTTCCAGGCAGGTCGGCGCGAATGGCCGGAAAGATTCGCGGTACTTGATCTTGAGGTTCATTGTGGACTGCATTTGCGGCGAACGCGCGTCGCCGATGATGGATCGGTTGCCCAGGGCGCGCGGACCGAATTCCATCCGTCCCTGCAACAGTCCGATGACCTGCTGGCCGGCGATGAGTTCGGCGATGCGCCGCGCGCGTTGCGCGGCGTCCGGGAGATGTTCGGCGGGATAGCCCCGTGTTTTCAGGTAAGCGCCGATTTCCTCGTCGCTGAAGCCCGGGCCGAGATACGCTCCGCGCATGGAGTCGTTGCGGCCATCAGGGTGGCGCGCGCCGCCGCAGACCTGGTGCCATACGGACAGGGCTGCGCCCAGCGCGCCGCCCGCGTCGCCGGCGGCCGGCTGAATCCAGAGATTGTCGAAAGGTCCCTCGCGCAGCAGCCGGCCGTTGGCCACGCAGTTCAGGGCCACGCCGCCGGCCAGGCACGCGGCGGTGCAGCCGGTGATCCGCCGGGCGTAGCGCGCCATGCGCAGGACCACTTCTTCCGTGACATCCTGGATGGAGCGCGCCATGTCCATTTCGCGGCGGGTGATTTCCGATTCCGGCGAACGCGGCGGGCCGCCGAACAATCCGTCGAATTTATGATTGGTCATCCGCAGTCCGTCCAGGTAGCCGAAATAATCCAGGTTCAACCGGAACGAGCCGTCGTCTTTCAGGTCCAGCAGGTTATCCAGAATGAGTTGCCGGTAGACCGGCTCGCCGAACGGGGCCAATCCCATCAGTTTGTATTCCCCGGAATTAACCTTGAATCCGGCGAAGTAGGTGAAAGCCGAATAAAGCAGGCCCAGCGAATGGGGGAAGCGCAATTCCTTCAGCAGTTGCAAGCGGTTGCCGGAACCGTGCCCGATGGTGCTGGTGGCCCATTCGCCAACGCCGTCGAGCGTCAGAATGGCTGCTTCGCGGAAAGGCGACGGGAAAAAGGCGCTGGCGGCGTGCGATTCATGATGTTCAGGAAAATACAGTTTGTATCCGGCAATGCCCAATTGCGCCAGCGTCCGCTCGATTTCCAGGGGAATCCAGAGTTTGCGGCGCAGCCAGAGCGGCACCGCCATCATGAATGACCGCAGCCCGCGGGGCGCGACGGCGAAATAGGTTTCCAGAATCCGGGCGAACTTGGTGATGGGTTTGTCGTAAAACGCCACCGCGTCCAGTTGGCGGCCCGTCAGTCCGCCGGCTTGCAGGCAGTAACGGACGGCGTTGACCGGGAAGCCGGCGTCGTGTTTCCGGCGGCTGAAGCGTTCTTCCTGCGCGGCGGCGACAATCTCGCCGTCGCGCAGCAGGGCGGCGGCGGAGTCGTGATAAAATGCGCTGATGCCAAGAATGTGCATGTCAGTATTGCCGTGACCAGTGCTCCGGATCGCTGATGGGCGCGCGGTCATCCCAGTAGGTGACGGCCCGGGAATCCCAGCGGCGCCGCAGCGGATCGCGTCCGCGCAGGCGCAAGCCCAGCCGGCCCAGGCCGAATACCGCGTAAAACATCGGCGCCAGCAACAGCCAGGTCATGGCATTGCCGGCTGCCCATGCCAGCCAGGCGCCGGCGCGGTCGAATCCCGCCAGGATTTTCGGGCAGCCCAGCATCCCCGCCAGCAGCAATCCGGCCAGCGCCCAGACCAGTCCTCCCGCCAGCGAGTGCTCCAGGCGGAAAAACAGCCAAGCGCCCGCAACGAGCATTACCGCCAGTTGCGCCAGGCGCCAGGATGTTTGCTTGGCCTTCCCGATCTCAGCCGCCGGCGCGGAATTTATCGGCGGAATTTCCCGCCAAGTCCATGCGGTGTTGGTGCTTTTTGACATGCAATATCATTCTCTGAAGCGGGTTTCAAATTAGCCGCGCATTCTCGCAGAACAGGCCGGAACAAACAAGCATATTTGTCGTAAAATCGAAAAAAATTACCGGCGGTCGTGCGAGGGCATGCAAGCATCGGGTGCGGCGGATCATCACGGCGGGGCGGCCGCGCTGCCGCGGTCAGCTCGCGCGGCGCATCAGCAGGTAAAAGCGGCCCGCGTATTCCTGGTTGAATACCGGGCGCCAATCCGGCAACTTCTCCGCCAAATCCGCCGGGTTTTGGCCGGGCGGGTATGACACGAACAGGGCAAAAGCCGGCCTGCCGGCCTGCGGCCGCAATTGCTGGAAATCATCAAAAGGGCGGGCCGGGCGGCCGTAAAAAATCAACGCTCCGGCCGTGTTCTCGCTGAGTTTGCATCCCCACAGTTCGGCGTCGGCCGGCAGATGCCGCTCCAGGGCGGCCATCAAGGGTTTCATGCTTTTACATTGATTCAAGTACGGCTCCCACAAACAGCACAAACTCAGTCCCGCGACTGCCGTCATGACGGCCAGGGCCCGCCACACCGTCCGCCATTGCCGCCGGCGCATGCCGCGCCAGGCGTATGCCGCCGCCACGGCCATCGCGGCAGTCAGCGCGGCGCCGCCCACAATTTGCGCGCCCGCCAGTCGCGCGGCCTCGATTTTTAAGGCGGCCAGGCATATCGGCGCCAGCGGCAGGGCAATTCCCGCCAGGATGGCGGCCGCGGTGAACAGGCGCGTGGCATGCAGCGTCCAGCCGTTCCGCGGAATGTCGGTTCCGGAAATTGTCGCATCCACCCAGGCGCCGGCGAATACCGCCAGGGGCGGCAGCAACGGCAGCAGGTATTGGTGTCCTTTTTCGCCGGCGATATTCAAAACCAGATACATGGCGCCGGCCCACCAGAGCAGGAAGAGCGTGAAGCGGCGCCGGGCCGGGTTGTCCCGGCTTTGCCGGAGCATCTGGCGGATACCGGCGGGAATGACCAGAGTCCAGGGCAGGGCGACGGCCAGAATGTAAGGCAGATAATACCAGCGGACCTTGATCGGTTCGTATGTCCCCATCAGACGCTGGCAGTGATTGTGGATGAAAAATATCCTGAAATATTCCGCCCCGCCGCGCTGCCAGAGCGCCAGCAGCCAGGCGCCGGCCAGGGCGCCAAAAATCAAG